>NZ_JAJCGR010000097.1:0-607 GCF_020553125.1 Blautia sp. MSK20_18 | reverse complement strand
CTAACCTCTCCTCTTAACCTTCCAGCACCGGGCAGGCGTCAGCCCATATACCTCACCTTTCGGTTTCGCATAGACCTGTGTTTTTGCTAAACAGTTGCTTGAGCCTATTCTCTGCGGCCTGCTCTCGCAGGCACCCCTTCTCCCTAAGTTACGGGGCCATTTTGCCGAGTTCCTTGGCAATACTTCTTCCGCCGGCCTTAGGATTCTCTCCTCATCCACCTGTGTCGGTTTACGGTACGGGTACAATATGAACGATAGCGGCTTTTCTTGACGCATGGCTCACGGGCTTCGCTACTAATCTTCGCTCCACATCACGTCTTCCCATTGCCACACGGATTTTCCTATGTGACTGGTACCTCGCTTGTACCGGGCTTTCCATTCCCGGCTCCCGCTCTCCTTACGTGTCCCCACAGTTCTGTCATACTGCAGTACAGGAATATCAACCTGTTGTCCATCGGCTACGGCTCTCGCCCTCACCTTAGGTCCCGACTCACCCAGGGCAGATCAGCTTTACCCTGGAAACCTTGGATATTCGGCCTAGAGGATTCCCACCTCTATCTCGCTACTCATTCCGGCATTCTCTCTTCCATGCAGTCCACAGCTCCTT
>NZ_JAJCGR010000094.1:0-743 GCF_020553125.1 Blautia sp. MSK20_18 | reverse complement strand
GGAATCAGCCAGGGAATCAGTCAAGGGATTGAACAGGGGCGGAGTGAAGAGAGGGTGAATACGTTGAGGGAGAAGGCGCGAGCGGATCGGTTGGAGAGGGAGCTGAGGAAGCTGCGGAAGCTACGGAGAGGTAGAAGAGATGTTTGAGGATGGAAAGGTTACGGTGGCGTATATGAAGAGTTTTGAGATTGAGCAGATGTGGATTAATAAGGGGATCAGTCAAGGGATTGAACAGGGGCGGAGTGAAGAGAGGGCGAATACGTTGAGGGAGAAGGCGCGTGCGGATCGGTTGGAGAGGGAACTGAGAAAGCTGCGGAGGGGGAGATGATGTTGTTTGGTTTTGGGAGAGTTTCTGGGTGTTTGGGCCTGGGGGCTCTTTTTTTGTGGGATGAATGGAGGGAGGGACGAACGGACAGACAGTCTACCAGCGGGGTGGGGCATCGGCGCTGCGTTGGATGTGGGTGGGGTGAGCTTTTTGCGATTTGTCGTGAGGGGATTGGGGGATAGAGGCTGTTTTGGATAGGGTGAGGTGTTTTTGTGTAATATTTAAATTTATTTTTGGAGTATTTTGGATTATAATTATGGAAAAAGATGGTTGGCCTGATTGGTTGACTGATTGACTGGTTGATTGATATCCGGAGTTTTGGTGACTGTTTTGTGGGACTTGAGAGATGAGCTTCGGATGTGTGTAAGCGTCCAATAAGAGGGTGTATCGAAATTTCTGGCTGTTGCATGTAAACTAT
>NZ_JAJCGR010000093.1:0-750 GCF_020553125.1 Blautia sp. MSK20_18 | reverse complement strand
AGCAGCCGGAGAACATGTATCCCATATCCGTCACATTCTGCGTATCCAGCGGTGTCAAATCCAGGCTCGTTAGGCCGCGGCAACTGGAGAACATGGCACCCATATCTGTCACCTTTGACGTATCCAGCATTTTAAAATTAATTTTTTGAAGTTTGGTTCTATAGAAAAACATATAGCTGCTGTCCTTCGCAGCCTGTACTTTTATTCCTGGAATCTGTGTGGATACTTTCATAATAGTACTATTATTATCATCAAGCCATGCTACAACGCCATCGTCTCCGTCAGCATCCACATCAATGATTTCTGCGGATTTTGGCTTTACTTCGTCTGTAAATATAATTTCAGTCACAGTATCTGGAATTAAATCATTGAAGTTGTTGTGGTTTGAAGAGTAATAATTATACCCTTTTATCTCAAACGTCATCTCTTTCGCCCACAAATCCAAGTCCCCGGTCAGTTCAACCTGCGGCACACCATCATCAGAAATCATCACCCTGTTTTTACATGCCGTATCGCTGTACCACGCCACCCCGGTCCCGACCGCTTCCTTATAACTCCCCTCCACAATCTGCCCGGAAGAATTGTAAACCACCATATTCTCATCGGTCCCGTCTGCAAACTTCAGCCCGTTCCCGTGGAACGTGATGGTATATCCTTTCGTGCTTTTGCTCGGTTTTTCAGTGCTTAAATACATGTCCGGGATTTCACGCTCTGCATTGGTCAATCCGTCATCCCATTTCTTAGTAATGG
>NZ_JAJCGR010000092.1:0-948 GCF_020553125.1 Blautia sp. MSK20_18 | reverse complement strand
AGAAACGGGCTTCCTATCCAACCTTCAAAAGTAAACATAACCGGTTCCAGTCATACAGAACGGTAAATCAAAAAGATAATATTCGTATTGTGGGAAGATATATCAAACTTCCGAAACTTGGATTTGTTAAAATACGGCAGTCGATGGAAGTGGAAAAGATTAATCACGTGATCATTGAGCACACACCGGCTGGAAAATATTTTGCGGTTTTAAATGTTGATTTTGAACCGGAACCACGCTCAAATGCTGGCGGAACGATAGGGATTGATGTCGGGATCAAAGCGTTCTACTCCGACAGTAATGGAAATACGGTATCAAATCCCAGATATCTGGAACGCTCAATGCGAAAACTCATAAGAGAACAGCGCAGGCTTTCCCGAAAACAAAAAGATTCCCATAACCGCGAGAAGCAGCGGATCAGGGTGGCAAGAGTGTATGAGAAAGTAACCAATCAGCGGAATGATTTCCTGCAGAAACAGTCAACGATGCTGGTGCGTGAAAACCAAACCATCTGTATTGAAGATCTGAATGTTAAGGGGATGATCCGGAATCATAAACTGTCAAAATCGATAGCGAGTGTTTCCTGGGCAAAATTTTTTGAAATGCTGGAATATAAAGCTGGCTGGTATGGAAATGAAATTCACAGAGTACCAACGATGTATCCGAGCAGTCAGACCTGCAGCTGTTGTGGCTACAGAAATCCACGGATAAAAAATCTGGGCATTCGTATCTGGGAGTGTCCCAAATGCCATGCGGTTCATGACCGGGATACGAATGCAAGTATCAATATTCTGAAAAAAGGACTGCAGATGCAGTCTGCATAAAGATAAAAACTGTACCGTAGGGCATACGGGAACAGTATAAATATAGCTTGTGGACACTGTGTAAGACATTGCAGTACCGTAAGGTGTTTGCCAATGCAGTAGTGGGAGAAGCAAGAATCCCCCT
>NZ_JAJCGR010000091.1:0-1011 GCF_020553125.1 Blautia sp. MSK20_18 | reverse complement strand
GGCCCAGGCTCCGCACATCAGATGCTCGGTAATTTAATTGCCGAGTAGTTCACTGCATTTCACATAAATAAAGAGAATCCATATTATAAAACCGTTGATGGTATCCTCTATTCCAAGGATGGAAAATCGCTGATTCTTTGTCCGCGTGGAAAGGACGGTACAGTAGATATACCGGACGGTACAGAATATATATGCGAAAAAGCATTTTCAAAAAGTCATATTTCAGCTGTAAAATTCCCGGATTCATTAAAGGAAATAGGTCCATTTGCTTTTGACTGCTGTGAGAACCTCGCAAATATTGATTTTGGTCATGGAATTCGGCATATCGGTTCTGAATCTTCAAGTAATATTTTTAGAAGTTGTGCCTCAATTGAAAAAGCAGATATCCCATCACAGGTTGAGTCTATTGGAAACAGATTGTTCCTAAATTGCCGTAACCTCAAAGAAATCATATTTCATAATGGGCTTATATCTATCGGCGAACTGGCTTTTGTTGATACAAAGGTGGAAAGGTTATCGATACCTGCGACAGTGGAACGGATTGGTGTAAGCGCTATGAGCGAAGTAAAAGACATCAAGATTGCAAAAGGAGGTAATCCATTTGGACTAATCTGTGCTGTTACGAAAGACCCGTCTTTAGAATCAAATGCTGAAAAGTTATCAGATATTGTCAAGATTGAATATGAAGGAGAAGGGGACTTATATCTTCCAAAATATATGACAAACGAAGGCATTAATAAAGTCAGCAGTGAGATTTCTGTTTATGGCTACAGCGATGAATTCGCCGGGCATACATACGAAATGGGAGTTGCTTCAGACGTCAAACAAAATATCGCGATTCAGATATATCAGTACACGAAAGATTCAGGAATTGCATCATATCTTAAACGTGTCAGTACTTCAATTTGTGAACTACTCGGCAATTAAATTACCGAGCATCTGATGTGCGGAGCCTGGGCCCCGTAGATTCAGGGTGGGTCCATACCACCACTACTGTTTTTTACGCAGCTA
>NZ_JAJCGR010000090.1:0-1121 GCF_020553125.1 Blautia sp. MSK20_18 | reverse complement strand
TCTGCTCAAAAAAATCTCTATAGTATAAAAGAAACACTTGTTCTCCCTTCCCTGATGTAGTATACTGAAAAAGAACAATTAGTTCATAAATACATATCCGTTGATATAAGAAAAAGGATGATAAATATAATGGAGTTAGACCATGAAAGATGCATTCTGGGGTCAGATATTCTGTCTGCTCAGTGCAGGCGGAGCAACGATTGAAACGATACGGCAGTATATAGAAAGCCAGGGTGAGAAGAATGAACCGCGCCGTAAAAATAAGGATTTATCCAAATAAAGAGCAGAGAGTTCAGATAGAGCAAACAATCGGCTGCAGCCGCTTTATCTATAACCAGATGCTTGCAGATAAGATCAGCTATTACCAGAAAGAAAAAAAGATGCTCCGGAATACACCGGCCGGATATAAAAAGGAATATCCATGGCTGAAAGAGGTGGATTCCCTTGCCCTGGCGAATGCGCAGCTGCATCTGGAAAGTGCGTTCCGGAAGTTTTTTCGGGAACCAGCCTGCGGATTTCCGCGTTATAAATCAAAGAAGCATGCAAGAAATTCATATACGACCAATGCACTAAACGGAAATATCCTTTTACAGGATACCCATCTGAAGCTTCCAAAGATGTCCGTCATAAAGATAAAACTTCACCGTCAGATTCCATCAGACTGGAAACTGAAGTCTGTAACTGTGAGCCGTGAGCCATCCGGGAAATATTTTGCCAGTCTTTTGTTCTGCTGTGAGAACCAAACAGTGGAAAAAAGACCGGCAGAGAGATTTCTTGGGATCGATTTTGCCATGCAGGGAATGTGTGTATTTTCTACAGGAGAAAGAGCCGGGTACCCTATGTTTTACAGAAAAGCAGAGAAAAAACTTGCAAGAGAACAGAGAAAGCTCTCCCACTGTGAAAAAGAAAGCCGGAACTATCAGAAACAGAAAAAAAGGGTAGCTTTATGTCATGAAAAGATAAAGAACCAGAGAAAAGATTTCCAGCATAAGCTCAGCAGGGAGCTTGCGGAAAGATATGATGCAGTATGTGTGGAAGATCTGAATATGAAGGGAATGTCCGGAGGGCTGCACCTTGGGAAAGGTGTGCAGGATAACGGGTACGGGCAGTTTTTGTTCATG
>NZ_JAJCGR010000089.1:0-1132 GCF_020553125.1 Blautia sp. MSK20_18 | reverse complement strand
CGGTTTAGGCAGGAAGCCCCCGCTTCAGCGTAAGCAAGCGGTGGGTAAGTTCACACTTTCTGAGTTGACAAAATTAGAACAGCAGATGTATTACAACTGCATATATCTGTTTCTTATGGAAGCAAATATACAGCACCCGGAATTTTCTGCTTGGTATAGCGGCTTGTTTACTGACGACCTACGCTTAAAACCGGAGTACGAAATCGTAATCTGTGAAAAGGAATATGAGATTGCCGGGGTCACAATCCTGAAATCAACAAAAGAAGAGACAAAAATATGCACGGTGTATGTTGCAGAACAGTATCGCCATAATGGTCTCGGAAGAAGGCTGATGGAGTTAAGCATTGAGTGGCTGGAAAATGAAAAGCCGGTGATGATACTTGATAAGAGCAAGGAACCAGACTTTGCGGGCATCCTTAAACACTTTGGCTTTGTATTTCAGGAAGAAAATTGCGGATTATATAATCCGGGAAAGGTAGAACTTATATACAACGGGAAAAACTGAGCCGAAGGCTCAGTTTTTTTTGTGGGAGGTTGCGAGAGAACAGGAAAGATGTTGAAAGATGGAAGAAGTTTGTAAAAGTAAAGGTCGCTGAAGGCCGTGAGGCTGAGATTTGCTCTGTAAGAAAAGATGTTGCCGGCGTTGTTGGTGCTGGCTGATGCTTTGGCGTTGTTGGCTGTTGTAGCTGTGAGGGCTGGTAAGAAAAGAAGAACGGCGGCATGATGTTTGCCGGCTGACGCCGGGAGGAGTTAATCTGGCGGCCAGAAGACGTTGGGTTCTGTAAAGAAGCAAGATGAGAAGAAGTTGGCAGCTGAAGGAATACTGACTTTTGCTGGCTGAAATGCTCGTCTGTGTATGCTGTTCGCAAGTTGCATGCATGCCGCTGCTCACATATTGCCCGCAGCGTCTGGTAGGTTTCCTGCATTTTTTTGCCGATTATGAAAGATGCACAAAAGAAGCCTCAAAAAAGCCTTTTTTATTAATAAAACCAGAAAGAAATTGGTAAAAACATACAAAAACAAAGCAAAAACAGGGCCATTTTGTACGTCCAAAAAGTGTTTCATTTTCAAAATTTTTTAGGATTTAAAGCGGGAATCCTCGGTTATTCTATATCCGAGATGAAAGCGCATA
>NZ_JAJCGR010000009.1:0-120000 GCF_020553125.1 Blautia sp. MSK20_18 | reverse complement strand
AGAAAGGAATCATATGGCGAATCTGATATTGAGCATTTTCGAAAGAGTTATAACAATATTAATGTTTATTGCATTGGCAGTTGCTCTCGTATGCAAGAAAAAATCTAAAAAGGTACCGCTTTTTATCATCAGACCAATTTTTCTGGTTGGTTTGTTATTTATTATGTTTCAGGCAGTATTTGTGCAGCGAAATTTTAGCTCGCTGGATAAAGCGATTCGGGCATATGATATTAAGGCGAAGCCAATAGCAACCTTGCAGGATGAGAAATCTACATATGTTATCATGGATGAAGATGGATCTATTGAAGGAAGAATTTTTCCAAAAAATGGAAAGAAATGGAAATTGCCGGATTCAGCATTTTTCAGAAAAAGTATGAGCTATCCTTCAGAAGATGCCAATATTGATATGAGATCAATAGAAATACATGGAGCATGGTATATTGTAATACTCCCACATTATCTTATGGGGGAGAATTCTATAGATGAGGTTCACGATTCGGCTGGAACAGAATTTTTAAAAACGGAATATGAGAATATAACGGTATATTATGGATATCTGAAAACAAAACCAGACGATTACTGGATTTCTGTAGATGGAGATAAAGTAGCGATTAATCTGTGAAGCGTCAAGATTGTAGGAAAAAGAGGACATAAAAATGAATATTTCACTATCTAACTGGTGGTCGTGGGGAATCTTATTGCTGTTGCTCATGATAGTGGCAGTTGTGGATTCCAGGAAAAGAATCCCACGAAAAATATCCATATTTATACTGGTTCCGGTTTTGTCTGTGGTCATCATATTTATGATGTCCGAAAATAACAAAGAGGCTGAACAAAGTTTCCATACACTTGAGGAAGCAGTAACAGCCTATGATGATCGGTCAGATGTCGTGGCGACATTGCGAGGAAAAACTTCAGCATTGGTTATTATGGATGATGGAGATGTGATGGACTCACAGATTTTTGAAAAAACAGAAAGCGGCTGGAAACTTCCGGAAGATTCAGAGTTTCAGGACACAAAGCGTTTTACAGGAGACAGGATTATAGTCGACGTATCTACCGTAGCAGTTGATGGGGAATGGTATGTTGTGGTGTCACCATATCCGGGAATAAAATCTCCCATAACGAATGTATACGATTCGGAAGGAACAGAATTTTCCGAAGCAAAAGGAAGCGAAAACGTTTACTATGGATATCTGAAAAAATACCCAGAGGACTACTGGGTTTCTGCAAATGGACAGAAGATGGTTCCAATCGGGTTTTTGAAGGATTGGGTCAGAACTGGATGGAAAATAATAAGTAGTCATTAAAATAATAGATATCATAAAACAAAAGATTATTGGATTTCTATAAATGGGGAGAAGATATCGCTTGAGTGAAAAAACAAAACGTTTTTTTCTAATAACATTACTTCTGACACCAGCTTGCTACCAGATCATGCCGGAGATCAGAATGGCATTAGTATTGGCGGCAATGGGAGAAGCTGTATTATCGGCAGATAGAATTTGGGCAAGAAATGAAAGGTTTCCTTTTGCAAATTTATATGATGACAGGAATCCTCTGTATGTACGAAAAATGATGAAGAAGAGGAAATGGCTTTCTGGGATAAATGGATATTTTGTAGTACAGATTTGGCTTTTGAGTTATGTTCTTCTGATGACAGCAGGGTTCATTTCTGATCATATAATACATAGAAGATATCAGGAAATCAGACTGGAATTTTTCTGGATTTACTGGGGAATAATAATGAGTCTTGGTGTAGTGGAGGCATATTATATCCACATTTATAAGAAAAGTTTCTGCTATCCGAGAAATAAAAAAGGTATCTGGATGCCATTCAGCTTTATCGGATATGAAATGCAGGGACTGGCAGGAAGGATACTGCCTGATCCAACAGAAGAAATGGAGAAAAATCAGCCTCTGGTGTTCGAAGAATGTCTTTTTAAAAGCGGATATGCTAAAAAAGCAAATTATATATTAAAAGAGAATGACCAAATCTGTTTTTATCAGAAAAGAAAAAATCAACAGGTAAACTTATGGGCGATCATTGATATAGCAGATATGGAGAAAATGCATATCCAGCTTTTGAATGATGCATTTGAGATTTTCTGGTGTAATGAGCTGACCAGAGAAGAAAAAAAGAAAGATGTACGTTTTACATTTGTAATCCAGACTGAGAGAATCAATGATGCTATAGGCAGGATTTTTTATGACGGATCAGGAATACGAATGTATAAACATCGAAGTCGTATGGCTGTTTTGTATGAGAAAAAACATGACATCATAAAAATAAAATGTACGGACCGTAAGTCCAGATATAAAAATATTTACAGAGAAATGAGAGAAGAACTGAAGCGGGTGATCGGAAGACGTGATATAGATCTGTAGACTGTATGCAAAGGGGATGTGAAAAAATATGCTGATCAAAGTGATAAAACCAGTTGTATATCTGGTAATTATTATTAATCTGGTGATCGCTATTTCTTATAAAAGAAAATCAAAAAAGACACCAGTTAAGGTTGTTGCGTCAATTGTTATATTAGGAATCGGACTCTTTGTTTGCGATACAGTGTATACTCACCGAAGTTTCAGTTCTGTGGAGAAAGCCGTGGAAGCATATGGTGATAATGCTGAGATCATCCGTATTCTGCAGGGAGAAAATTCTACATATGTTATCATGGATAACGAAGGAACAGTAGAGGGGAAGATTTTTCCGGAAAGTTCTGGGAAATGGAAATTGCCGGATTCTATATTTTATGGTACAGGCAGAGAGTATCAAGATGTAAAGATAAATATCGATATGTCAACGATAGAAATCAATGGGGAATGGTATGTACTGGTAACACCGAATGATGATAATTACGTAGTAGCCGATGTGAAGGATTCTGTAGGAACAGAATTTCTGGAAGCAGAAAATAACAAAAATGAAAAGATATGTTATGGATACATGGAACACAAACCGAAAGATTACTGGATTTCTGTAAATGGGGAGAAGATATCGCTTAATTAAAAGAATATATATTAGAAAAGAAAGAGGTAATTATACAGAAAAATGATCGACGTGTTGAGCAAATCAATTTATTTGTGTGTATATGTCCTGATGTTTACTGGATTACTGAAATCTTTTTATTTCTATTTGGCGCCGGTCGGTGTAATGGAAATTTTGGCGGTTCTGGTAAGCCTGATGATCTCAAATATTCTATTTATTCCTACAGTTATTATACCGTCAAGATGGAAAACCCCTTATAATGTGCCGGATAGTTATAACTGTCAGAATCCATTTTATGTACACGGTATGTTAAATGACAAAAAGGAATCGAAATATGCTCTTCCTATCAGGAAAAACGGAAAGTTAAAAAGTTTTTTGTTTTTGCGAAAAATAATGATTCTGTGGCTGGGAGTGTATTTTACATATCTGGGGATGCAGTATTTAAATCCAGATATAAATAGTACAGTGATAGAAATCCTTCTGAATATCTCGCTGGCTTTTATGATCATGGCAAGATCATGCATGTGGATATTTTATGTGAAATTTTATAAAAAGAATTATAAATATCCAACAGATAAAGAAGGAAATTGGGCGCCATTCAGTTTTCTGTGCCAGAATATCAATATGTATTATGAAAATCCGGTGTGTTACAGGGATTTACAGACACATTCTGATGTAATGGAAAAAGGTTTTGGAATTTATCAGTATATAAATACGTATAAAGCTCCTCGAAATGGAAAAACTTTTTTCTACAGATATGACAAAACAGATGAGATACATATTCTGGCATATGTAAAAACAGATCTGTTTCAGGAAGCAGATATCGGAAAATTAAATAAAGCTTTTGTAGAATTTTGGAAGCAATATATCAAAACAGAAGAGGAAAAAAAGAAAATATATTTTTCCTTTGTGCTGGAAGTAGAAGATGATAATCGTGTTCTGAAGAGCATTGTACGGAATAATTCAGGGATAATGATGTATAAAAGACGATACCGTCTTGGAGCGGTATATAACCGTTATTATAATCGCCTGGAAATCCTTCCGTTATATAGATATTCGAGATATAAAAAACAATATGAGAAAATGAAAAAAGATCTGTTGGATTGTCTGGGCATATCGGATGTTGTACAGGCCTGATGACTAGGGGGGGATCATAATAAACCGAAAAAGAAAAAATAATATACCTGAAAAAATTTTATTATTTTGTATTTTATTCTTGTCATATCGTTGGATTTTTGAAGATGATAGATTCACATTTGGAGTAGCCTTTTGGGGATATTTGGCATTGACTGGATGGGTATTCAGATGTGGCGAAACACCGGATCAGGATATTTCTTCGGAAAGTGTAGATGAAAATCCTCTATATGTTTATGGGATGATGAGAAAAAATCGAAAATGGCTTTCCGGAATCAGAGGGTGTTTTCTGTTTCAAATGTTGCTTTTGACAGATGTTTTTTTTGCAGCAGTATATTCCTGTTGGAAATGTTGGACGAATAGCAGTGGGAATGATGCGATTGAAAAAGCGTTATTACCACTGTATATTTTAATGACAGCGGGGTATGTTCAATTTTTGAAGCATAGTGCTAGGATTCATGCAAGAAGCTACAGGTATATAGAGAATAAAAAAGAAATCTGGATGCCATTCAGTTTTATTTGTTACAAATATGAGAAGGTAATAGATATCAAAATAACTTTTCCAGAAGAGGTCGAAGAACGAAACGTTGTATTTGAAAAAGGGCTTTTACATAACCAGTACCAAAAAAAGTCAGAATATGAACTGGACGAAAAAGGAAAAGTAAGTTTTTTCAAGAAAAATAGAAATAATCAGGTGAATATCTGGGCGCTTATAGATATTACAGATATGGATAGAAATGATGTTTTGTTGTTAAATGATAAATTTGCAGAGTTCTGGATCAATGAGATGAACAGAGAAGAAAAAAAGAAAGACATTCGTTTTACATTTGTGATCCAGGTAGATGAAATGAATGATTATCTGCAGGAAATTTTTTATGAAAGCCAGGGAATCTTTATGGATAAGCACAGAAGCCGGCTGCCTGTATTATATATACGCAAACACGATATCCTGAAAGTAAAATGGGCTGATAATGATTCAAAATATATAAGTATCAATAAGGAAATGAGAAAAGAGTTAAAGAAAATATATGATGATTCGGAGATAGAATCCATTAATAGCTGAAGAAAGGAATCATATGGCGAATCTGATATTGAGCATTTTCGAAAGAGTTATAACAATATTAATGTTTATTGCATTGGCAGTTGCTCTCGTATGCAAGAAAAAATCTAAAAAAGTACCGCTTTTTATTCGGCCACAGCCGAGTCAGCCATGACCGAATAAAAAATATGTACATATCTACTCCTTAAACCTGCAAAGTGCCTTCTGTTGTGCTCCATAAATGGAGTGATTTCCGTTGATCAGATAAGCGAGGATGCATACCAGGATGAGGGGAAGGGTATTTCGGGTGCCGAAGACTTCCAGGCCGATGAGAATCGGGGCGATGAGGGTGTTGGTGGCGCTGCCGAATACTGCGGCGTAGCCGAGGGCTCCGCAGATCATGGGAGGGATCCCTAGGATGGAACCTAAGACGACTCCAAGGGAAGCGCCGATGGAGAACAGTGGTGTCACTTCGCCACCCTGAAAACCGATGGAAAGTGTAAATACAGTAAACAAAAGCTTTAGAATCCAGTCATATCCGTAGATCGTTTCTCCGGCAAAGGAAGCGGAGATGAGATTGGTTCCAAGACCTGTATAGCGTCCGCCGTGGATCACAAACAGCAGAGCTGCCAGTGGAATGGCCATGACACCGATGCGGATCAGCGGATTTGAAATTTTTTCCCCGAATAATTTCTTTGCTTTCTGAAGAAGTACGGAAAAGCATCGTCCGGCGAGACCAAAGGCAAGTCCGAGAGCAATGAGAGAGATCATGCTTCGGAGATTGGTCACAGTCCAGGTGTCCTGGATATCCACAGCAAATTTTTCCAGTCCCAGGAAATGAGAGGTGAAGGAGGCTGTATATGCGGCAATAAGTGCCGGCAGCAGCGCATCGTACTCAAGATATCCGGCAACGATCACCTCCATGGCAAAAAATACAGCGGCTAATGGCGTCTGGAACAGACCGCCAAAACCGGCAGCCATACCGGTGATCAGCATGACAGGCTTATTTTCCCGGATATGCAGCCTGCGTCCGGCCTCGTGGGAGAGTGTAGCACCGATCTGCACGGCAACACCTTCACGGCCGGCACTTCCTCCGAAGAGATGAGTGATCCAGGTGCCGAGCATTACCAGAGGGACAAGGGCCAGAGGAATCCGGTCTCTTTTTTTCTGCCCGGTTTCGAAGACCAGGGACATGCCCTTTAAGCTTAAGGTGCTGAAATGATGATACATCCACACAATAAGAAGTCCGGCCAGAGGCAGGAAGGGCAGCAGATATTGCCAGTGTGCGGTGCGAAGATCAGAGATCGCCAGCAGGCCCCGGCCGAAGATAGTATCTACGATCCCGACGCAGATTCCCACGACCACTGCAAGGGCAGCATATTTCAGCTGCAGGATCCGATGTTCTTTTTGGATAGTTTCTTTTGTCATAGTAACTCCTTTCAATCTCCCCGTTTTGAAAAATCCATCAAAAAAAGCTGGTAACCCCGTGCATTGCACAGAAGTCATCAGCTCATTGGCGGTTTCGATAAAGATCGGGGGAGAACTTCATTCCCTTTCTGCCTGAGAGTATAGCATCCGAGGCTGATATCGTCAATAGTCAGACGGAAATCCGGAGTATCTTATTTGTTACAGGTGTGCTATGATTAAACAAATCGGCAGGTTACGGGTAAAACGGTAAAGCGTAATGTGCTGCGGCTAAGACCTGCACATATGAGAATGTAAAAATAACGGAGGAGACACCATGGAAGAACCAAGAATTGACAAAACGATCTATACAGGAAGACCGGAGAACACCGAGGGCCGTCTGGAGAAGGAAATCGCAGTGTACGATTTTCTGGATAGTCTTGGGATTGAATATAAAAGAGCAGATCATGAAGCACTGATGACCATGGAGGCCTGCGAGGCAGTGGATCAGCTTCTGGGAGCGCAGATATGCAAAAATCTTTTTCTCTGCAACCGACAGAAAACGGATTTCTATCTGCTGCTGATGCCGGGAGAGAAGCCGTTTAAAACAAAATTTCTGTCCAAACAGATCGGAACAGCCAGACTTTCCTTTGCAGACGGAGAGCAGATGGAGGAATATCTGAACATTACCCCGGGATCCTTAAGTCTGATGGGACTGATCTTTGATAAAGAAAAGAAGGTACATCTGGTGATCGATAAAGAAGTCCTGGATGAAGAATATTTCGGATGCCATCCGTGTATCAATACTTCCACTCTGTTGATGAAGACCAGTGATGTAAAAGAAAAAATCCTGCCGGCGCTGGGTCACGAATATCAGGTGGTCGAGCTGCCGACAGAATAAAAAATCAACGTATGGGCGTAAAGTCCTTTTTGTTGGACTCTGCTATGATGTAATGGGGGCGCTGCTTGACCTCCATGTAGGTTTTAGCTATATATTGTCCTATGATACCCAGGCAGAAAAGCTGCAGGCCGCCGATGAAGATGATGATACAGATGGTGGAAGCCCAGCCTGGGACCGGATCATCGAAGATCAGCTTTCGGACGATGATGGCTACCAGGACCAGAAAGGAAAAACCGGTCATGGTCGTTCCGAACCAGGAGGCGATGGTCAGCGGTACCTGAGAAAAATTGATGATGCCGCTGACGGCGTATTTAAACAGCTTCCAGAAGTTCCACTTGGTCTCACCGGCTACGCGTTCGATATTTTTGTAGGGGAGCCAGCAGGTGCGGAAACCGATCCAGCCGAAGATTCCCTTGGAGAAGCGGTTGTACTCACTCATGGAGACGATGGCATCCACCATACTGCGCTTCATCAGACGGAAGTCTCTGGCGCCGTCCACAATATCTGCATCCGAGATCTTATTGATCAGCTGATAAAATTTCCGGGCAAAAAAGCTCCGGATAGGTGGCTCTCCGTCACGGCTGACACGTCTGGTGGCAACGCTGTCATATTCTCCGGATTCCAGCTTCTCCAGCATTTCCGGGAGAAGGGACGGCGGATCCTGAAGATCAGCGTCCATTACTGCTACATAATCGCCGCCGGCATTGCAGAAGCCTGCATACATGGCAGCTTCCTTTCCGAAGTTTCTGGAAAAAGAAAGATAGATCACATGAGGATCCTTTTCGGAAAGCTCTTTTAAAATCTCAAGGGTTCTGTCTCTGGAACCGTCATTCACAAAGATCAGCTCATAATCACAGTTCATTTGCCTGAGGACAGAAGTGGCTTCCGGGTAAAAAAGCGGAAGGGATTCTTCCTCATTGAAGCATGGTATAATTAAAGAAATCATTTTTTGCCTCGTTTTCCAGATCATAAAAAATGATCATTTTGGCGGTTATCTGTAGTCCGCCCTGGTTTCAGGTTGCTTTTGGATGGGTACTATCATATCATATTTGTCCGGAATCGGCTATAAAACAGGGAATTTTTTTCTTGCACCGCTGTTTTTTTGTGATAAACTGTAAAAAAAGACAAACAAGAGGTGTGATATGCTGGAAAAATTTAACAGCTTTATGGAGAAATGGATGGCTTTTGTGACGCCGGCCTGTCTGCTTACAGGGGTACTGTTTCCGGATATTGCAAAGCATGGCGTGCCCTATGTGACGTATGCTTTTGCATTTATGACCTTTATCGGTGCGCTGAAATCCAGGTTCCGTGATGTAGCAGATGTGTTTAAGCGGCCGTTTCCGCTGATCCTGATGCTGCTGATCCTTCATGTGCTGGGACCGGTGGCCGCCTGCGGTCTGGGACATCTTCTGTTCCCGGGCAATATGAATTATATCACAGGAATGGTGCTGGAATTTTCCGTACCTGCAGCGGTGATCAGTCTGATGTGGGTGTCCATTTATAATGGAAACAGTCCGCTGTCACTTTCACTGGTTGTGATCGATACGATCCTGGCTCCCTTTCTGATCCCGGCAGTATTGAAGCTCCTGGTGGGCTCCAGCGTAAAAATGGATACTGTGGGAATGATGAAGGAGCTGGTTTTCATGATCGCTCTGCCGGCAGTCCTTGCCATGTGCCTTAATGAAGTCAGCCATGGAAAGGTTAAGGAGACCTGGCCGAAAAAGCTGGCGCCTTTTTCAAAAATGTGCCTGATCTTTGTGGTAACATCCAACTCCTCCAAGGTTTCTCCTTATATGAAGCATCTTAACGGAGAACGGCTGGAGGTAGCAGCAGCGATCCTGGTCCTGGCAGCAGGGGGATATGCCATTGGCTGGATCATTGCCATTCTTACAAGGCAGAATAAAGAGGCAACGGTTTCCATGATCTATGGTTCCGGAATGCGGAACATCAGCGCCGGTGCGGTGATCGCGGGAGCGTATTTTCCGGCGGAAACATTATTTCCGGTTATGATCGGAACGTTATTTCAGCAGATCCTGGCGGCTTTTTACGGAAGTATGATGCGCCGGGTCCAGACCGGACAGCAGGAAAGGGAGAAGGAGCATGGAGTTTCAGCATGAATTGATCATTCCCAATGAGGGATTTCCTTTTAAGCTTTTTCTTTTTGAAGGAAGAAACGGAAATTATGTAAGGGAAAAACACTGGCATACTTCGATCGAGATCTTTGCGGTGATGGAGGGGAGTCTTTATTTTTATATCGATGAGAACGAGTATCCTCTGAAGGCAGGGGAGTTTCTGATCATTAATTCCAATGAAGTACATTCTATTCAGGCGCCAGTACGTAATGAGACCATCGTACTGCAGATCCCGCTGAAGCAGTTTTCGGATTATTTTACCGCTCAGAGGTTCATCCGTTTTCGGAGCAGAAACGAAGAGTCTGAGGAAACAGACAGGCGGATGGTTTCTCTGATCCGGGAGATGTACCGGGTGTACGTATCCGGGGAAACGGGGTACGAATTCCGTATCAGGGCAGTGTTCTATGAAGTCCTTTATCTTATGGTTTCCGCATACAGGGAAACAGAGGTGGAGGAGAATGCGCTGAAGATCAGCCGCAGATTGGATGCTTTGTCAAAAATAACCACTTATATGCGGGAGCATTACAAGGAGGATCTCAGGCTTTCCGGACTTGCAGCCATGTTCGGATATTCCGATGCATATCTGTCAAGAATGTTCCGGAAATATGCGAAGGTCAATTTTAAGACATATTTACAGGATATCCGCATGGCATACGCCTATAAGGAGCTTTTGCATACAGATCATACCATCAGCTCTATCGCACTTGACAACGGGTTTGCAAGCAGCAGGGCTTTTTCCAGGGAATTTGTAAAGCGTTACGGGATCCTGCCGGGAAGAGTGGAGCGTCAGAATCATAAAAATGTCAAAAAAGTGCTATGAATGAGTCAAGAAAAGCGGCGAAAAGCATACCATGATGTGGTATGCTTTTTTCAGTTCAAAACGAAGATACAGAGAAGCTGTGAAACAGTAATTTTGTAAGGAGGGTTAAATCGTGAAAATTCAGAAAGTAACAGATCCGGCTTTCCGCAGATACGGAAAGGTTCTGGAGGGATACAATTTCGGTCCGCTTCTGAAGGAGATGAAGCATACACCGGTTCCGGAGGATGTGGTATATGTTCCGTCAGCAGAGGAGCTGGAAGCTCTCGATGTGGAAAAAGAGCTGAAAAACAGAGCGTTTGGTGGATTACCTGTCCAGATCGGATATTGCAATGGTCACAATAAAAAGCTGAATGCCCTGGAATATCATCGGAATTCCGAGATCAATGTAGCAGTGACAGATCTTGTACTGCTTATCGGACATCAGCAGGATATAGAAGAGGATCTTACATACGATACCTCAAAGGTGGAGGCATTTCTGGTACCGGCAGGAACTGGGATCGAGGTTTATGCCACAACGCTCCACTATGCACCGTGTCATGTGAATGAGAGTGGATTTCAGTGTGTAGTTGTTCTTCCGAGAGGAACCAACACAGAGATTGATTTTCCGATGTCAGGGGACGGAGAGGACGGTCTGATGACAGCCAGAAATAAATGGCTTATCGCTCATGAGGATGCGAAGATCGAAGGCGCATTCAACGGATTGAAGGGTGAAAATATCACACTTGACTGATTTTGGGTGAAGTGAATAGTTACAAACGAACAATAATATCACCGGTGGAAAATCTGCCGGATATAAAAAGGAGAATGAAGATTATGAACAACATGCCAGAAGTTAAGATCGGAATCGTTGCAGTCAGCAGAGATTGTTTTCCGGAAAGCCTTTCCGTAAACAGGAGAAAAGCTCTTGTAGACGCTTACACAAAGAAATACGATGCAAAGGATATCTACGAGTGTCCGGTCTGTATCGTAGAGAGTGAGATCCATATGGTCCAGGCTCTGGAGGATATCAAAAAAGCAGGCTGTAACGCACTCTGTGTATATCTTGGAAACTTCGGACCGGAGATTTCTGAGACCCTTCTTGCAAAGCATTTCGAGGGACCGAAGATGTTTATCGCAGCAGCTGAGGAAACACAGGATAATCTCTGCCAGGGACGTGGAGATGCTTACTGCGGTATGCTGAATGCAAGCTACAACCTGCAGCTTCGTAATGTAAAAGCCTATATTCCGGAGTATCCGGTAGGTGATGCAGAGGACTGCGCGGATATGATCCATGAATTCCTTCCTATCGCAAGAGCGATCGAGGGATTGAGCAACCTGAAGATCATCAGCTTCGGACCGCGTCCTACAAACTTCCTTGCCTGCAATGCACCGATCAAACAGCTTTACAACCTTGGCGTTGAGATCGAGGAGAACTCAGAGCTGGATCTTTTCGAGGCATTCAACAAGCATGAAGGTGATGAAAGGATCCCGGCGCTCGTAAAAGAGATGGAAGAAGAGCTTGGTGCGGGAAACAAGAAACCTGAGATCCTTCCGAAGCTTGCACAGTACGAGCTGACTCTGAAGGACTGGGTAAGAGATCACAAAGGATATCGTAAATATGTAACACTGACAGGAAAATGCTGGCCTGCATTCCAGACACAGTTTGGATTTGTTCCATGTTATGTAAACAGTCGTCTGACAGCACAGGGCATTCCGGTATCCTGTGAGGTTGATATCTATGGTACATTAAGTGAGTTTATCGGACAGGTAGTAAGTGATGATATCGTTACACTTCTTGATATTAATAACTCCGTTCCGAAGGATATGTACAAAGAATCTATCGAAGGAAAATTCAACTATACACTTCAGGATACCTTTATGGGATTTCATTGTGGAAACACAGCATCCAGCAAGCTGTCCTTCTGTGAGATGAAATATCAGATGATCATGGCAAGATCCCTTCCGATCGAGGTTACAAACGGAACTCTTGAGGGAGATATCAAGCCTGGAGATATCACCTTCTATCGTCTGCAGAGTACAGCGGACAACAAGCTTCGTGCATATATCGCACACGGCGAGGTTCTTCCGGTTGCAACACGTTCCTTCGGTGCTATCGGTGTATTTGCAATTCCGGAGATGGGACGTTTCTACCGTCACGTGCTGATCGAGGGAGGATTCCCGCATCACGGTGCTGTAGCATTCGGACATCACGGAAAAGCTCTCTTCGAGGTGTTCAAATACATTGGTGTACCGGTTGAAGAGATCGGTTACAATCAGCCGGCAGGCGTGAGATATCCGACAGAGAATCCTTGGAGATAATTAAAACAGGCAGGTAAGATCATCCGTACGTGCTGCCTGATACAAGCAAGTCTCCACTCGCTGCTTATTGCTTTTCGTAACCCCGCAGGGGACTTTCTTGATTTGGTTAAATACGATTCAGAAACCGCGGGCTCTCAGGCGTGCAGGCGCTGCGAACTGAGAGCTGCGGTTTCTGTATTTACAGGAGGAAAAATTACTATGTATTATATTGGCGTTGATCTTGGAACTTCCGCTGTAAAGCTTCTTCTTATGGAAGGATCCGGAAAGATCTGCAACATCGTATCAAAAGAATATCCGTTGTTCTTCCCCCATCCGGGCTGGTCTGAGCAGAATCCGGAGGACTGGTTCGCCCAGAGCATGGAAGGGATCAAAGAGCTTACAGAAGGAATTGACCGCAAAGAAGTAGCAGGAATCGGTTTTGGCGGTCAGATGCATGGTCTTGTAACTCTGGATAAAGATGACAATGTGATCCGTCCGGCGATTCTCTGGAATGACGGCCGTACCGGTGAGGAGACGGAATATCTTAATACGGTTATCGGAAAGGAAAAACTTTCTCAGTATACCGCAAACATTGCATTTGCAGGCTTCACTGCACCAAAGATCCTCTGGATGCAGAAGCATGAGCCTGAGAATTTTAAAAAAGTGGTAAAGATCATGCTTCCGAAGGATTATCTTGCCTATCGCCTGAGCGGATCCTTCTGCACAGATGTATCCGATGCTTCCGGTATGCTTCTTCTGGATGTGAAGAACCGCTGTTGGTCAAAGGAAATGCTTGAGATCTGCCATATCACAGAGGAACAGCTTCCGAAGCTGTATGAGAGCTGGCAGGTAGTCGGAAACCTGAAAGCGGAAGTTGCAAAAGAGCTTGGCTTCTCAGAAGATGTGAAGGTTGTAGCAGGTGCAGGCGACAATGCTGCGGCAGCTGTGGGAACAGGAACGGTTGGCGATGGCCAGTGCAACATTTCCCTTGGAACATCTGGTACGATCTTTATTTCCAGCAAAGATTTCGGAGTAGATGAAAACAATGCACTGCATTCCTTTGACCATGCAGATGGAAGCTATCATCTGATGGGATGCATGTTAAGCGCTGCTTCCTGCAACAAATGGTGGTCAGAGGAGATCCTTAAGACAAAGGATTTTGCGGCAGAGCAGGCACCGATCCAAAAGCTTGGCGAAAATCAGGTGTTTTTCCTTCCGTATCTGATGGGAGAAAGATCTCCGCACAACGATCCGGATGCAAGAGGCGTATTTTTCGGAATGTCCATGGATACCACGAGAGCAGATATGACACAGGCTGTTCTGGAAGGAGTTGCTTTCGGACTTCGAGATTCCCTTGAGGTTGCAAGAAGCCTCGGGATCCATATTGAGCGCACCAAGATCTGCGGCGGCGGAGCTAAGAGCCCTCTCTGGAAAAAGATCATTGCAAATGTGATGAACCTGAAGGTGGATGTGCCGGAGAATGAGGAAGGTCCGTCCATGGGCGGTGCAATGCTGGCAGCAGTAGGTTGCGGTGAATACCCGGATGTGGAAACGATCTGTAATAAGCTGGTCAGGGTAGTAGATACGGTAGAACCGGAACCGGAGCTGGTTGCAAAATATGAAGAAAAATACCGGAAATTCCGCAAACTGTATCCGGCAATGAAAGAGCTGTTTAGATAACAGCCATTTTCACGGATAAATATTGTTCTGCTTCATAGGTATGGAGCACTGAACGGTTAAAGATCAGGAGCATGTCACAGCTCCTGATTTTTTCTGTACTGTCTTGGTGTACAGCCCTTGATTTTCGTAAAGACCTTTGTGTAATAATTAGAGTCCGAAAAACCGGACAGCAGTCCTGATTCTGTGATAGAACAGGAGGGATTTTCCAGATATTCCAGGCTGCGTTCAATGCGGTATTCCTGGATGTATCCGAAGAGAGTGATATTCATGCATTTTTTGAAAAGCCGGCTGCATTCGCTGGGACTTAAGTGGATCAGGTCTGAAACATCATTCAGGAGGATCTTTTCAGAGTAGTGTTCTGCGATATAGGACATGATCTGACGGATGCGGCGGTAGTTTTCTTCATCCTGACCGGATGGAAGAGTTGTCCGGGAGATCGTATTTTCATACAAGATCTTCCAGAAGTGCTGCAGTCTGGCGATGATCTCAAATTCATACATGGGTTCCCGGATACTGTCCAGGTCGATGATGTCACGGATATCTTTTATGGCCTCGGAATGCCATTTACAGGATAGATCAAGCGGTACGGCGGACAGGGAAAAGCTTCGGAGGATCGGTTCTGTATATTTCTGGAAAAGAAGGCTTCCCGAAAATCCGTAGATCAGTTTGGGGTCAAAGGTTATGGGGATATACTGACAGTCCTGATCCTGATACATATATCCGGCATGAAGGGCATTGGCATTGCCAAAGATTGCCTGTCCCTCTTTCAGGTGAAAGGTATTCTGATTGATCTTGTAGAGCATTTCGCCCTTTTCGATATAGGTAAGCTCGATCTCCGGATGCCAGTGCCACAGAAAGGAACCGGTCTCATAGCCGGAAAGCCGCTCGTAGCTTACCAGGAATGGGAAGGAGCTGTCTCCGTGTTTTTTCAGTTCTTTTCCGGCGGGATCTGTGATGATCTGCAAGGTGTTACCTCCTTCCTTCTGTGCGCGGATTCTGAAGTGTATATCTGCTTTTCATAGTGGAATTTATTTTATCAGAAAAGGCAGAAAATGCAAAGGGATATTCCGGGATCACCACAAAATAATACGGTTTTTACACAAAATTGTTATGGACAGAAAAGACGGAACTGTTATAATAAAAGTACATGAAGCGTTACTATTCACTGGTGATATTCTGCGCATTGCGAAGCGTGTTACTGAGAACGGAGTGAACAGTAACCATGAAGCGTGACAGAGCGGAAGATTTTTTCAGGTTCTTCCGGATCTGGGGTGTAAACTATATAACAGGAGGAAGAAAAAATGGGAACAATTAAAATTCCGGCAGCAGAAGTGCTGAAAAAAATCTATGGCGAGACAGAGGAGAGCAGCGCCCGTTATACCAATCTTGCTGTGAATTTCGAGAAGAAATATCATCATGACAAGGCAGAGTTTTTTACTGCTCCGGGCCGTACGGAGATCATTGGCAACCATGTTGATCATAACGGCGGTCAGATCATTGCGGCAAGTATCGATCTGGATACCATCGGTGCTGCTTATCCAAATGGAACCAATGTGATCCATATGATCAGTGAGGGTTACAAACAGGAAGTAGTTGTTGATCTTGACAAGCTCAGCACAGAAACCTATACAAAAGGTACAGATGCTCTTGTTGCAGGTATTATGGAGTATATGCAGAAAAAAGGCTATGCTACCGGTGGATTTGACGCTTATGTTTCCACCAAGGTTATTGCCGCTGCAGGTGTAAGCTCCTCTGCTTCCTTTGAGATGCTTGTATGTGCGATCGCCAATTATTTCTTTAATGAAGGTAAGCTGGAGTATGGCGAGTATGCGAGAGCAGGTCAGTATGCTGAGAATGTTTACTGGAAAAAGGCTTCCGGTCTGATGGACCAGATGGCTTGTGCTGCCGGTGGCCCGATCCTTCTGGATTTCTCTGATAAAGAGAATATCAGCTGTGAGAAGATCGCATTTTCCTTTGAGGATATGGGCTGCAGACTTGTG
Organism: Blautia sp. MSK20_18; assembly: GCF_020553125.1. NCBI lineage: Bacteria > Bacillati > Bacillota > Clostridia > Lachnospirales > Lachnospiraceae > Blautia > Blautia sp. MSK20_18. The sequence goes on along the minus strand of NZ_JAJCGR010000009.1, from coordinate 103,624 downwards.
ATCGTAAATACCGGTAAGGGCCATGCAGATCTCAGTGAGGAATATTCTTCTATTCCTATGGAGATGCGTGAGGCTGCGAAGGCTATGGGCGTAGAGCTTCTCTGTGAGTCCAGTATGGAGAATCTTCTGGCACATGTGAAGGATATTCCGAATGACCGTGCTGTTCTTCGTGCGATGCATTTTTATGAAGAGAACAGACGTGTTGCAGATGCTGTGAAGGCTGTTGAGAATAAAGACGGTGAGGGATTCCTGCGCCTTCTTGAAGAGTCCGGTAATTCTTCCTGGGAATGGCTGCAGAACTGTTATTCTCTGCAGAATTGCAAGGAGCAGAAGATCACGTTGAGTCTGGCGCTTACCAAGCTGTTTCTGAATAAGATCGGTGCTGGTATCTGCAGAGTTCATGGTGGTGGTTTTGCAGGAGTTATCATGTGCGTGCTTCCGATCGAGAACGCAGATGCGTATGTGGACTATATGGCTCAGTATGTTGGAAGGGAAAATGTCTATCCGATGAATATCAGGAGTACAGGGGCTGTTCATGTTGAGTGATTTTTGACGGCATAACGAACGTCATGGAGGGCGGTTCGTTTCCGAATGCGGCTTTGGCGGCATCCGGAAATGAACCGCCCTTTGCGCTGTACTATGATTTTTTATTTTTTAATCAAAATTTTATGATTTGTTTCTGATTTAAATTTATGGGTTATGGTATAATGAGAAAAATTTTAAGAGAGTAATAAAAAAGAATTTGCAGAAGTTTTCAAGGTGAGGTTTCTGGAGTTGTTTTGAGTTTTGTTTTTTTCATTATATTTCATAAGAAAGGTTTGACATATTTATGAGCAGAAGAGAGTTTCTTGAGGTTTTACGGGGGCAGCTGTCCGGACAGATGACCCAGGGGAGAGCTGCGGCTCATGTGCGGTATTATGAGGATTACATTCAGTCTCAGGTCCGGAACGGTCGAAGTGAATCAGATGTCCTGGCAGAACTGGGGGATCCCAGGCTGATCGCCAAGACTTTGATCGATACAGATGACAGTGCAGCTGTTTATGATGAGTCTGGTTATTCTGAAGAGAGCTACGGTGCAGATGATTATGCGGATAATGGGACGGAGAGCAGTGCCGGAAAGGCAAGAAGCTTTAAACTGGATCTGAGCACATGGTATGGGAAGGCAATCGTGATCGCCATTGCAGCGTTAATTGTGATACTTTTAACAACTGTTTTGGTGGCAGTTGCTCCATTTTTGATAATTTTTGGTATAGTTTTGTATTTAATATCCTGGTACAGGAAGAAAAAAGTGTAATTGTTCCACAACAACTGTGAATTAAAGACAATTTCCGTGTAATGAAATGGATTGCTTGTGAAAAAAGTATTTATAAGATTTGCATAAAAAATATGTGTTTGGTCTTGATTTATAGTGGATTTTACTGTATAATCTGGGTTAACAAGTTGAGATTGTGTCTGTTTTGTATAAAAACAGATGATGCCATTGAGAAGAGAGAACGGCAGAAGATATGCATCGAAGGATGCGTTATTTTCTGCCGATTTTTTTATCTGTTTTTTATGGAAGGTGATCAGAATGGATTGCCTTATTGAGGTGCGGTAAAATGTATAAAATAGATAAAAAAATAATTATTATTAAATGATAATTGTATAAAATAAATAAAGAAATATTGAAAAATAAGAAAATAATTGTTGATTATATGCAAGAAATGTGTTATCATTCGGTAAAAAGTTGGTAAAGATAACAAACACGCAAATACAAAGGAGGGTAGTGGGAGGGCATTTTTGACAGCAGAACGTAAATGAGAGTTTTGCTTAATGTATTGGGGTAATTGCTGGAAGATATAACGGAAATGTTTTTCAGCAGAATGTGTAATGAGCAACATGATCAGCACTGTCAGGAGGACAGAGATATCGTGATGATGCAGCTGATCGGTAGTACGTAAATTTATGAAAAGCAGGTGATATACAATGAAAAGTAAAAAATCTTTTTTCAGGACAGTGGAGCCTTATCTCTATCTGGTTCCTGTAATGATCCTTTTTATACTGTTTGTATTCTGGCCGTTCGTTAAGACGATCCAGCTGAGCTTTGCCAGAACCACACCTCTTGGTCAGGTGGCACAGTATGTAGGACTTGACAACTATACGAATATTTTTACAGATGGAACGTTCCTTAACAGTTTGGTGACAACACTGAAATTTTCTGTTATGCGAGTTATCCTTTCTATTGTGCTCGGTTTTATACTGGCGATCATCAGTACAGAGAAGATCAGGGCAAAAGGATTTTTCCGTACTGTATATGCACTTCCGATGGCTATTTCCGCAGCAGCGGCATCTGTAGTGTTCATGTTTATTTTCCACAGCTCTCTGGGTATCCTGAACAGGGCTCTCGGAACTCATATCGGATGGCTGACAGATAAGAAATATGCACTGATCGCAGTTACGATCGTTAGTGTATGGATGGCGATCGGTATGAATTTCATTTACCTTACTGCAGCGATCCAGAGTGTACCGGCTGAGCTTTATGAGAGCGTTGCCCTGGATGGAGCGAATTTCTTCCAGAAGCACCGTCATGTAACGATTCCGTCAATCTCTCCGACACTGTTCTTCCTTCTCATCATCAATGTCATCAACTCCGTACAGGCATACGCAGAGTTCAAGATGATGACCCAGGGCGGACCGGCAGAGAGTACCAACGTTATCGTGTATGAGATTTACCAGGAGGCATTTATCAACAGCCGTTTCGGTGTGGCCTGTTCAGAATCCGTAATTCTGTTTGTTATTTTGATCATCCTGACTGCACTGCAGTTTAGACTGGAAAAGAAGGTGACCTACTGATGAAAGAAAAACCATATGTAAAAGTGGCGATGTATGCGCTGAATATTATTTTTGCAATTATTATTATTGTTCCTGTTATCTACTGTTTCAATGTTAGTATGATGGATCTGAAGGAGATCTACGGCGGAAAGTTCTGGCCGTCCCATCTGACTATCGAGAACTACACAAGAGCATTTCAGCTTGCACCGTTCTTTACCTTCATTAAGAACTCACTGATCGTATCCGGTGTTATCACATTTGCTCAGGTCGTTACAGGTGCTCTTGCAGCATATGCTTTTGCAATGATGGAGTTCAAAGGCAAAAAGGTCCTGTTCTATATTATGCTGGCAACCATGATGATCCCGAGCCAGGCGATCATCATCGCAAACTACCTGACTATTGCTGACTGGGGTATCCGTAATACATACGCAGCGCTGATCCTTCCTAATGCAGCAGCAGCTTTTGCGGTATTCAACATGCGTCAGGCATTCCTGACACTGCCGAAGGAGATCCATGAGGCGGCAGAGATTGACGGATGTACAAATTTCAAGTTCTTATATACCATCGGTGTTCCGCTTATCAAACCATCACTGGGTGCTCTGATCATCTATGTATTCCTTCAGAGCTGGAACTACTATCTGTGGCCACTGCTTGTAACAGACAGTGTAAATATGAGAACGGTTCAGATCGGTCTTGGTATGCTTCAGGGGGCTGAGGCAACAGACTTCCGACCGGTTATGGCTGGCGCTATGGTTATCCTGATTCCGTCGATCCTTGTATTTATCATTGGTCAGAAGCAGATGATCAGTGGTCTGACAGCAGGTGCTGTTAAGGGTTGATCCAATCACATAAGAGCAAGTAGCAAAAATGTTAATTTGTCCGACCTGTATTGGGGCGGGTCGGACCATTATAAAAGGAGGGTTTCTATATGAACAACAAAAAATGGATGGCGATTCTTTTAGGAGGAATCATGGCTGCATCTCTGGCAGCTCCGTGCTCAGTAAGTGCAGCTGAGAAAACAACACTTACATTCTGGCATGCAATGGGCGGCACAAACGGTGAGGTGCTTCAGCAGATCGTGGATGATTTCAACGCATCCCAGGATGAGATTGAGATTAAAGCTGAGTATCAGGGAACCTATGATGATACCATCACAAAACTGAAAGCTGCTATGCAGAGTGACTCCGGTCTTCCGGATGTCTGCCAGATGTATGACGTAGGAACAAAGTTCATGTATGACAGTGGTGCTGTCATTCCTGTAGAAGACAAATTTGAGAGCACAGGCTATGATAAGAGCTCTGTTATGGAGGTTATCAGCAGCTACTATACCGTAGACGGCAAGCAGTATGCAATGCCATTTAACGTATCCACACCTATGCTGTATTACAACAAAGACGTATTTGAGGCAGCAGGACTTGATCCTGAAACTCCGCCAACAACTTATGATGAGGTTCTTGAGGATGCCAAGAAGATCGTAGAGAGCGGAGCAGCTCCGGTTGGTTATTCACAGGCTATTTACGGATGGTTCTTTGAGCAGCAGCTTGCAGGACTTGGTGTAACATACGGAAACAATGACAATGGACGTAAAGAGGCAGTTACAGCTGTTGATTTTGATTCCAACGGCGGCGGCCTGAAAGTATTTGATATGTGGAAAAAGCTGTATGATTCCGGATATTTCGAAGATTACGGAACAACAACAGCAGATACTCAGACAGCATTCTTCTCCGGACAGGTTGGTATGATCATCGAGTCTACTGCTATCCTGAAAAATGCAGTTGATTCTTCTCCGTTCGAAGTTGGTACAGGATATCTTCCGAGAATCGAGCAGAATGATGAAGGCGGTGTTATCATCGGTGGTGGATCCCTGTGGCTTACAGATACAGGCAACGAAGATGCAGCATGGAAATTCATCGAGTACATCACAACTCCTGATGTACAGGCTAAATGGTCCATGGGTACAGGATACTTTGCGATCAACGAGAAAGCTTATGAGACAGAGGATATGAAGGCTTACCTCAAAGAAAACCCGAACTTCGAGACAGCTATCAACCAGCTGAAGGATTCTCCTGTAAACTGCAATACAGCAGGTGTTCTCTCAGGTGTACAGACAGAAGCCCGTCTTACATTCAACGAGATCATGCCGCAGGTATATGATGGCAAGCTTACAACTCAGGACGCTGTTGATCAGCTTGCAGCTTCTGTAAACAAAGCGATCGAGAACTATAACGAGTCTATTAAATAATCAGAATGCCCTCTGATCAGTAGATAGAGCAACAGATAGGGATACCGCCGCTGGGCGCCGGTATCCCTGCTGTTTTACATGCTGTGAGACTACAGATCATGTATATCCGGGGTATAGGATCATATGAAAAACTGCGTAGTGAGACGGACGGAGTGAGTCCGGCTGACTAGACAGCTTTCGAATGGAGTGAGTGTGGCCTGCGGCGTTCGTGCAAGGCAAAATGAAGTGATGCGCTATTGGCGTTATCACCGGCAGAAAATAATGTTACAACAGGAAAGGAGCAAATTTATGGGCGGAATTCTCGGAGCATGTAATGCAATATCGGATTATTTGCACACTTTAAATATGGGATCGACGCTGTTTCGGCTGATTCTTGCGATGTTTCTTGGATGTCTGATCGGTATTGATCGTGGAATGAAGAAGCGTGTGGCAGGTGTAAAAACACATATGATCGTCTGTATGGGGGCAACTTTGGTTATGATGACGGGCGATTTTATCCATGTATATTCTAATGGGGCAGGAATCGGAGATACTGCACGACTTGGCGCACAGGTTGTCAGCGGGATTGGTTTTCTTGGAGTGGGAACTATCATTGTGACCGGACAGAGACATGTATCCGGTCTTACGACAGCAGCCAGTCTTTGGACTTCTGCGTGTATCGGACTTGCTGTGGGAATCGGCTTTTACAGCGGTGCGATCTTTACCACGCTGGGGCTTATTCTGGTGTTCAAATATGCGAAATATATAGAGGTTTATGTGGAAGAGCATTCCAATACCTATGACGTATATATGGAGTTTGAAAATGAAGACAAGATGAGTATGGTCATAAAGAAGCTCCGGGAAGAGGACATCATGATCTCCAACGTAGTTATCATCAAAAAGAGATCCAAAACACAGAGTGTGGTGATCCAGGCAACAATGGAGGCTGCCAAATGGAAAGCACGCCATACTGTATTTCGTGAGGTAAGACAGCAGGAAGGAGTTATTTCTGTGGAGGAAATATGATCGGGAATCGGGAATACAATGAAACTTATCATGTTTTTGAGAAAGTTAAGAGCATGTTAAAGAAAAAACGATGTATTTTACGAAAAATGCACTTGAAATATGAAGAATAGTCTGATACAATGAATACAAAGTGAAGAAGGAATCTGATTCAGCTTGCTGAATACAGAGAATGCCATTGAGAACAGAGACCGGCATGAAGACACATGGATAAGTGTGTTTTTATGCCGGCTATTTTTATGCGCAAATGTTAATGTTTCAAAAGGATTACAAGGGTTACAAAGGGTTACGGCATAAAAATAATGGCATATTCACTTGAAAGATTGCTGTTCGTAAGCAGTACTCCTCGCAGAATATATACCTGCGGACGGCAATGCTTGTGTTGCAACGGATATTCTGCTGTTTCCGGCGCAGAGAAAGCCGGGGACAGTTCAGAAGATCCGCAAACAGGAAAGGAGAAACAGATCTATGTATGATGTGATCATTATCGGAGTAGGAGTTTCCGGAGCGGCAGCGGCGAGAGAGCTTTCAAGATATCGGCTGAAAATCTGCGTTCTGGAGCGAGAAGAGGATGTATGCTGTGGAACTTCCAAGGCAAACAGCGGAATCGCTCATTCCGGTTATGATGCAGAACCGGGAAGCCTTATGGCGGAACTGAATGTGAAGGGCAGCAATATGATGGGACAGCTTTCGAAGGAACTGGATTTTCCTTTTAAACAGACGGGTTCATTGACTGTCTGTACGACTGAGAATGGAATCGCCATGCTGCATAAGCTGCGTGAAAGAGGAATGAAAAACGGAGTAGAGGGACTAAGGATCCTTGACAGAGAAGAAGCACTTGCCATGGAGCCGAATCTGTCTGATCAGGTGCTGGCAGCGCTGTATGCACCGACAGCCGGAATTGTCTGTCCCTTTGAGCTGAACATTGCAATGGCAGAGAATGCATATAACAATGGTGTGGAATTTAAATTTGACACAGAAGTAAAGAACATCCGAAAACAGGAAAAAGGTTTTGTTGTGGAAACCTCAAAGGGTGATTTTGAGACAGGCTGTATCGTCAATGCTGCCGGTGTCTATGCGGATGTTTTTCATAATATGGTAAGTGAGAAAAAACTGCATATCACTCCTCGTAAGGGTGAGTATATGCTTCTTGATAAAAGTGCAGGAACACATGTGAATCATACGATCTTTGCACTTCCAAATAAGAACGGAAAAGGAGTTCTGGTAACACAGACTGTTCACGGTAATCTTCTGATCGGGCCTACAGCTACGGATCTGGAGGATCGGGAGGAAACAGCGACTACCTCAGAGGGGATGGAGGAAGTAAGTGTCAAATCCCGGAAAACAGTAAAGGATATTCCACTGCGGAAGGTGATCACAAGCTTTGCAGGGCTTCGAGCTATCGAGGACGGTATGGATTTTGTGATCGAAGAGGTGGAGGATGCTCCAGGATTTATCGATTGTGCAGGAATCGCATCTCCGGGACTTACCAGCTCACCGGCCATTGGCTGTATGGTTGCTGACATCGTAAAAGAAAAATTACATCCGGAAGTAAATCCGGATTTTGATCCGGTGAGAAAAGGGATCCTGGATCCGTCAGAGCTTTCTCTGGAAGAAAGAAATGAGCTGATCAAAAGATCACCGGAATATGGAAATATCATCTGCAGATGTGAGATGATCTCTGAGGGAGAGATCCTGGATGCGATCCGAAGACCGCTTGGAGCGAAATCCCTGGACGGAGTAAAACGCCGTACAAGAGCAGGAATGGGAAGATGTCAGTCAGGCTTCTGCTCTCCCAGAACAATGGAAATCCTCAGCCGAGAGCTTGGCATTTCCATGGAGGAGATCACAAAAACAGGCGGAGCTTCCAGACTGATCGAAGGAATCAACAAGAAAATTGCAGAGGAGGGCGAGAACCATGAATGATAAGATTATGATGAAGAGAGATATCGTGATCATAGGCGGAGGCCCTGCAGGACTGGCAGCAGCCCTGGCTGCAAAGAAAGAGGGAGCAGAGAGTATCCTGATCCTGGAGCGTGATAAGGAGCTGGGCGGGATCCTGAATCAGTGTATCCATAATGGATTTGGCCTTCATACATTTCAGGAGGAGCTGACAGGACCGGAATATGCGGCACGTTTTATCCGGATGGTAAAAGAGCAGCAAATCGAGTACCGGCTGAACACCATGGTCATGGATATCAGCCAGGATAAGGTGATCACTGCCATGAGCCGCCAGGAGGGAATGTATCAGATCCGGGCAAAAGCTGTGATCCTTGCCATGGGCTGCAGAGAGAGACCGCGAGGTGCACTGAACATTCCGGGATATCGACCGGCAGGCATTTATTCAGCAGGAACAGCACAGCGCCTTGTAAACATGGAAGGATTTATGCCGGGAAAAAAAGTAGTGATCCTGGGATCCGGTGATATCGGACTGATCATGGCTAGACGTATGACGCTGGAAGGTGCAGAGGTTAAGGCAGTGGCAGAATTGATGCCATATTCCGGAGGCCTGAAGCGAAATATCGTGCAGTGCCTGGATGACTTTGGAATCCCGTTGAAGCTTAGCCATACAGTGGTTGACATAAAAGGAAAAGAACGTGTGGAAGGAATCACTCTTGCAGAGGTAGACGAAAACAGACGCCCGATTCCCGGTACAGAGGAATTTTTTGAATGCGATACGCTTCTTCTTTCTGTTGGTCTGATCCCGGAGAATGAGCTTTCCGGACAGGCAGGTGTGAAGCTGAGTAATGTGACTTCCGGACCGGTGGTAAACGAAAGTCTGGAGACAAATGTAGAAGGTATTTTTGCCTGCGGAAATGTTCTTCATGTTCATGATCTGGTGGATTTTGTTTCGGAGGAAGCCGGCAATGCAGGAAGAAATGCGGCTCTCTATATAAACAACAATGGAGAGGACAAAATACCGGAAGAGATAAAGATCACGCTTTCGCCCCAAAACGGAGTCCGCTATACAGTGCCGTCTGAGATCCGTATCGGTCACATGGCGGAGGAGCAGCTGGTCCGCTTCCGTGTGGGAAATGTATATAAAAATTGTTACATCCGTGCATATCTGGATGGAGAACGGATCTTTTCCAGAAAAAAACAGGTGGCAGCACCCGGAGAGATGGAACAGATCAAATTGAAAAAAGAGCAGCTTCTTTCCATTCTGGAAGGAAAACAGAAACAGGATAAACATGAACTTGTGATCCAGGTGGAGGAGTGATGAAAATGGAAAAAAGGAATCTTACTTGTATCGGATGTCCTATGGGATGCGCCCTTCTGGTGGAAATGGATGGAAAAGAAATCATTTCCGTCACAGGAAATACCTGTAAAAAAGGTGCGGAATATGCAGTGAAGGAAGTGACAGATCCGACCAGGATCGTGACAACGACCGTTCATGTGAAGAATGGAAGTATGCCGGTGGTGTCAGTAAAGACAGCACAGGATATTCCGAAAGGAAAGATTTTTGACTGTGTGGAAGCGCTGCGGGATGTATGTGTGGAAGTGCCGGTTCAGATCGGGGACGTGATCCTGGAGAATGTAGCAGGCACAGGCGTGGATATCGTGGCTACAGGAAATGTGAAGCAGATCATACAGTGATCTGCGGAGGATATATGTGGCAATCTGTATGCTTATAATATGTCAGCCCTCCGGCAGACAAAGCGAATAAAATAAACCTGAAAAGGCTTTTTTATCGCTTTGTTTGCTATGAAACAAAATATACAAAATGCACAAAAAATATTAGCGCTTAAAAGAATAATTAATTAAAAAATAACAAAAAAATACATAAAAGTCGATGAAAAATGTTGAAAATAAATAAATGCTATGATATAATCAGAAATATGAATTAGTAAAAATGCTCATAACGATGTGATGCATTGAATGGAGGATGATTAGAATGAAAGTATTTGGACATCGTGGTTTCAGCGGAGAATATCCGGAGAATACAATGCTGGCGTTTCAGAAGGCTGTGGAGGCTGGTTGTGAGGGGATCGAGCTTGATGTACAGCTGACCAAGGATCTGGTTCCGGTGATCATGCACGATGAGAAGGTTGACCGTACCACAGATGGAAACGGATATATCTATGATCTTACATATGCTGAGCTGTGTAAACTGGATTGCAGTTATCCGGATAAGTTTGCCGGAAAATTCGGCAGGCTTCAGATTCCGACTCTGAGAGAGTATTTGGAGTGGATGGCAGAGGAGGAAGATCTGATCACAAACATCGAGCTGAAGAACAGTGTTTATTATTATGGTGGTATGGAAGAGAAGGTCATTGATATGATCTGCGAATATGGTCTGGAGGATCGGATCATCCTTTCCTCTTTCAATAACGCATCCATTGTATTGTGCAGACAGAGTGATGAGACTATTGCAGGGGGCTTTCTGGTAGAGAAATACGTGGATAATGCAGGGGTTTATGCAAGAACCTGTGATGTGCAGTATTATCATCCGAATCTGGAATACCTGAAGGAAGAGCATGTACGCAGCTGTTCCCAGAACGGGATCGGAGTGAATGTCTGGACTGTAAACGAGGAAGAGGATATGAGAAGGATGAAGAAATGGGGAGTAAACTCCATCATCACCAATTATCCGGACAGAGGAAGAGTAGTGGCAGACGAGGATTGAAACTGTAATGCAAAGACGCTTTCTGTAAGGTACATACAGGAGGCAGGCTAAATTTGAAATCTCCGGCAGGAGGGGGTCCTGCTGCAGATCTATATAAGTAAAATAAAAAACTATAATAATGTATATGGAGGATTTTTACAATGGAGAAGGAAACAAGACCTTTTATTTCCTGGCAGCTTGCAGACGATTTTATGACTGCGGTATTTGAGAAAATGGGAGTTCCAACAGAGGATGCAAGACTTTGTTCCGACGTACTTCTGGAAAGTGACAGACGTGGAATTGAGAGCCATGGCTGCAACCGCTTTAAACCGATCTATATCGACCGTATCAAATCCGGAATTTTAAATCCTGTAACAAAGATCGATATTCTTAAAGAGACACCGACAACTGCAGTTCTCGATGCCAACGATGGTATGGGAATGGTAGCCAGCAAGAAGGCTATGGACATGTGTATCGAAAAAGCACATAAATACGGTATGGGTATGGTTGCAGTCCGTAACTCTTCCCATTATGGAATCGCAGGATATTGGACAGGTCTCGCAGCAAAGGAGAATATGATCGGTATCAGCGGTACCAACGCAAGACCATCCGTTGCACCGACATTTGGTGTTGAGAATATGCTTGGAACCAACCCACTGACATTTAGTATGCCTACAGATGAGCCGTTCCCGTTTACACTGGACTGTGCAACATCTGTTATCCAGAATGGCAAGATCGAATACTACGCACGTATCAATCATGATACTCCTAAGGGTCTTGTTATTTCCAGAGAAGGAGAGGAGCTTACAGACAGTGCAGAGATCCTTAAGAAGATCAGAAGCCAGCAGGCAGCACTTGCTCCTCTCGGTGGATTTGGTGAGACAACCGGAGGATATAAGGGATACGGATACTCTACTGTTGTTGAGATCCTTTCCGCAGCTCTTCAGTCCGGTCTCTTCCTGAAAGCTCTGGAGGGCAAGGATGAGGAAGGAAAGATCCGTCCATATCATCTTGGACATTTCTTTATTGCTATCGACACAGAGGCATTTATGGGTGCAGAGGCATTCAAGAAAACATGCGGTGATATCCTGAGAGACCTGAGAGGCTCCGAGAAGGCTCCTGGACAGGAACGTATCTACACAGCAGGCGAGAAGGAATATGATGTATGGATGTATCGTAAGGATAAGGGAGTTCCGGTGACAGAGGCAGTTCAGAAAGAGTTTATCGGACTTCGTGATGAATTCGGACTTACACAGTTCAAATTCCCATTTGAGAAATAATGTATCTGCAGAAGGGAAGTCCATAGGGGCTTCCCTTCTTTTGCCAGAGAAGAAGATTGTCTGAGAATTGTAATACAGCCGGAAATAAAACAGATATATTTGGCAAATGTGTCTGGTCTTTGAAGCAATAAACTGATACAATAAGAATAATATCTTCAAACAATGCGCGGAGATAGTATGATATTGTGTGAACATTGCGGAGGAAGAGAGAATATGAACAAAGAATTTCTGGACGCGATCGAGGCTAACCCGATCATAGCGGCTGTAAAGGATGAACAGGGGCTTCAGAACTGTCTGGGCAGAGAAGAGCTTACCGTGATCTTTATCCTGTATGGAGATATCCGTTCTATTGGGGGAATTGTGGAGCGGATCCACCAGGCGGGGAAGATCGCGATGGCACATATAGACCTGATCACAGGTTTAAGCTCAAAAGAGGTTTCTGTGGATTATATTTGTAAAAATATCCATGCAGATGGGATCATTTCAACAAAAGCATCCATGATCAACAGGGCGAAGAAGCTTGGAATGTATACAGTTCTGCGTTTTTTCCTTATTGATTCCATGGCGATCAAGAACATTGAGAATCTGGGAAATCAGCATGAGCAGCTGCCGGATGTGGTAGAGGTTCTGCCGGGGCTGATGCCGAAGATTCTTAAACAGATATGTAAAACAAGCAAGGTGCCTGTGATCGCAGGCGGTTTGATCTCCGATAAGGAGGATGTGATGGGAGCCCTGGGTGCGGGGGCAGCAGCGGTTTCCACTACAAATCAGAAGGTATGGAAATTATGAGGCTGCAGAGGCATTGAGCCGCAGCCAAGAAATGTATTGGAGGATTTTTATATGGCAAAATATGTTATGGCGCTGGATTCCGGAACGACCAGTAACCGCTGTATTCTTTTTGATGAAAGTGGAAGGATCCGCAGTGTGGCGCAGAAGGAGTTTATCCAGCATTTTCCGAAACCGGGATGGGTAGAGCATGATGCAGGCGAGATCTGGTCCACACAGCTTTCTGTTGCCAGAGAGGCTATGAACCAGATTGAGGCAACGGCAGAGGATATTGCAGCGATCGGTATCACCAATCAGAGAGAGACCACTATTGTCTGGGATAAGAATACGGGACAGCCGGTTTATCATGCCATCGTATGGCAGTGCAGGAGAACCTCAGAATACTGCGACAGCCTGAAAGCAAAGGGACTGGAAGAAAAATTCCGTCAGAAAACAGGACTTGTTATCGATGCGTATTTTTCTGCCACCAAAGTAAAATGGATCCTGGATAATGTGGAGGGCGCCCGCGAAAGAGCAGAGAAGGGAGAGCTTCTGTTTGGTACCGTGGAGACCTGGCTGATCTGGAAGCTGACCAAGGGAGCTGTTCATGTAACAGATTATTCCAATGCATCCAGAACGATGATGTTCAATATCAATACACTGGAGTGGGATGATGAGATCCTGGAGGAGCTTGACATTCCGAAATGCATGCTTCCGCAGGTAAAAGAGTCCAGTGAGATTTATGGTGAGACAGATCCGTCCTTTTTCGGCGGAAGGATCCCGGTAGCCGGTGCTGCCGGTGACCAGCAGGCGGCGCTGTTCGGGCAGGCCTGCTTTAAGAAAGGTGAAACCAAGAATACATATGGAACCGGTGGCTTTCTTCTGATGAATGCAGGAGATAAACCGGTATTTTCCAATAACGGGCTGGTTACAACCATCGGATGGGGACTTAACGGAGAGATCACTTATGTTCTGGAGGGATCCGTATTTGTGGCTGGTGCTGCGATCCAGTGGCTTCGTGATGAGCTTCATCTGGTGGATTCCGCATCGGATACCGAGTATTTTGCGGGAAAGGTACCGGATGCAAACGGCTGCTACGTCGTGCCTGCATTTACAGGACTTGGAGCTCCTTACTGGGATCAGTATGCCCGTGGCACGATCGTGGGATTGACCCGTGGTGTAAATAAGTATCATATTGTGCGTGCGACTTTGGAATCACTTGCATATCAGGTCAATGATGTGCTGGAGGTTATGAAGGAAGATGCAGGAAGTGACCTTGCAGTTCTTCGTGTAGACGGCGGAGCAAGTGCAAACAATCTTCTCCTGCAGATCCAGGCCAATATCAGTAATGTGGCTGTAGAACGTCCGGAATGTATTGAGACAACTGCTCTTGGTGCCGCATATCTTGCAGGTCTTGCTGTGGGATTCTGGGAAAGCAAGGAGGCAGTACTGGAAAGTCGTGATGTGGAACGTATTTTCCGCACGGAGATCGATGACGAGAAGCGAAATGCCATGGTAAAAGGCTGGAGAGCTGCAGTAGGCTGCTCCAGAGACTGGATCAAAAAGATCCAGTAAAAGATAAAAAAGAAAAGTCATGCAGCGGGACCGGATGAAAATGTCCTGTGCATGGCTTTTTGCGTTTCCGGAATGTCACAGACAGACCGGCATAGTAAGCGATCGCGGAACAGATCCGCCGGAGCTTACAGAGTGGCCAGATCGATCCTGTAATCGTCGGAACCCTCTCCGTCAGCAGTGTAGTAAGCTGCTCTTTCTTCTGCATTTACATAGATGTGGAGCTCTTTGCCTTTCAGGCCCTTTGCTTCTGCATCTTTCTTAACAGCTGCCTCAAGGTCGGCAACTGTGATGGATGTCTCAAAAATTTCAAGTGTGATGCCGCTGATCTTATGATTTTTTACAGTGTTCTTAACTTCTTCTACTACTTCTGGTGCCTTGGCTGCTACAGTCTCTGTTGCCTTTTTGACTGCTTTAACGGTTTTTTCAGCTGCAGGTGTTTTTTCAATCTTTTCTACAGTTGATTTCACGGTAGCTTTGGCCTTGGTGGTTGCGCTCTTCAGGTTGCTTGTTCTGCTGTTTCTTCTTTTTTCCATAATGGAACACTCCCTTCCGCATATTTCGCTGACAGAACGGATCTGCCGGAATATGTACCTGTTTACAGTATCATGAATCCGGTGGAAAGTCAAATTTTTGCTTGGGTGTTGCATTTCCGGCAGTTGTCGTATAAACTGGATTACAGAGAAAATCAGACAGGGGTACAGAGATTGAAGAATATTCAGGAAGATATTAAAACAGGAAAATTTAAGCAGGCATATCTCCTTTATGGTGAGGAAGCCTATCTGAAGCAGCAATATAAAAGAAATCTGGTGAAGGCTCTGAACCCGGACGATGATACCATGAATTTTACCAGATATGAGGGGAAGGGGATCGATGTCCGGGAGCTTTTGAGTCTTTGTGATACCATGCCCTTTTTTGCAGAGCGAAGAGTAGTCCTTCTTGAGGATACGGGATTCTTTAAGAACAAATGTGAGGAACTGGCAGATTATATGAAAGCTCTGCCTGATTATCTGTATCTGGTGTTCTGCGAGTCTGAGGTAGATAAAAGAAGCCGTATGTACAAGGCGGTAAAAGCCTGCGGCAGCATCGGGGAATTTAAACAGCAGGATGAAAAGACTCTTATGCGGTGGGCAGCAGGAATCCTTGGAAAAAATGGACGCAGGATCACCCAGAGAGATGTGGAGCTTCTGCTGACCATGACGGGAACAGATATGGGAAATATAAGGATGGAGCTGGAAAAGCTGATCTCCTATACGGTCGGAAGAGATGTTGTGACGGCTGCAGATATCCAGGCTGTCTGTACCACGCAGACAACCAATAAGATCTTTGATATGGTGCGTGCGGTGACGGAGAAGAACCAGAAGCGGGCCCTGGATCTGTACTATGACCTTCTGACTCTTCGGGAACCGCCGATGCGGATATTGTTTCTTTTGGCGAAACAGTTTCGTCAGATCTGCCTGACCAAGAAAATGTCACAGGAGGGTCTTTCTCAGACCGAGATCGCTTCCAAACTGGGAGTACCCTCTTTTGTTGTGCGGAATCTGGCGTCCTGTGCCAGATCCTACACTGTGGAAGAGCTGGAGAATGCTGTGCGGGATTTTGTGGATGCGGAAGAGGCGGTAAAGACAGGTACACTTGGAGATGTGCTCAGCGTGGAGCTTCTGATCGTGAAGTACAGCTCGGCGAGAGCAGTGAGAGCCTGAGTTTTACGGAGACGGGTTCTGCCACAGGGTCGCTCCGTTGTCCCTGAGCCATTTTTCGCAGGCTTTATACTCCGGCATCACAGATGCCACCACTGCATAAAAGGCAGGGGAATGATTCATTTCTTTTCTGTGGGAAAGTTCGTGTACTACAACATAATCCAGGACTTTTTCCGGGGCGAAGATCAGCCGCCAGTTGAAGTTCAGGTTTCCTTCGCTGGTGCAGCTTCCCCAGCGGGTTTTTTGTTCCCGGATCGTGATACGGCCGTAGGTTACGCCCATTTTTCTGGCGTAGGCTGCGGTTTTTCTTTTGAATATTTTTCTGGCGGATTCCATATAATAACTGCGGCGGAATTCCGAAAGAGGCGGGTTTTCTTTCGGGGGCTGTGCCGGCCTGGAGGCGGCGTGGGAGAGGTGCTTCAGGATCCAGCTTTCTTTCTGTGAGAGAAAACGATGGATGGTGGAATCTGGCATTGTGTGTGGAGCGCGGACAGTTACCTGACCGGAAACGCTGACCTGGATCGCCAGGGTTTTCCGACTGCTGCGGATAATGCGGTAGGGAAAGGGATGGGATATCATAAAAAACTCCTTTTGGTCAATGCAGAAATCTATATACAAAACAGAAATCTATATACAAAAAAGACAGTCGCTGACGGTTCGACTGTCTTTCCTTTTACTTATAAGCTTATAACTAAAATATTCCGTGGTCTATTACGCAATGCTGTTGACAGCTTTGGAAAGACGGGAAATCTTTCTGGCGCAGTTATTTTTGTGATAAACGCCCTTGGATGTAGCTTTGCTGATTGTGGAGATTGCGTCCTTAAGAGCAACCTCTGCAGCTGCCTTATCCTTATTCTCAACTGCTGTCTCAACTTTCTTGATGGAAGTCTTAACTGCAGAACGGATTGCTTTGTTTCTTGCAGCCTTAGTGCTGTTAACTAAGATTCTCTTCTTTGCGGATTTAATGTTAGCCAATTCGTACACCTCCGATTCCTTAAAAATATAATATTAAATTACATTCACAGGAACAGACACGGGCGCTCCTATGAAACATGCTTATATATATTATTATACGTGCACAGGAATGTCAAGATGTTTTTTGCAAAAATTCCAAAAAAATATGCAAAAAATACCAGATGCTGTGTGGGAAAGGGGAAATGACACATATTTATGGGAAAAAGGGAAATAATGAAAGGGAAAACACCGGTAAAGTTGCAGATAGCAGTGGAAAAGTCTTTGCAATCTTACAGAAAAAGAGGATGAGAGTATGGCTGGAAGGAGCAGAATCAGAACAGATCTGGCGCTGGAAGCAACGGAACGCTTTCAGGCGGAAAACGTAGAAGTACGTGGAGTAGAGATCAGGGAAAGATACGATGAGGAAAAGGATGTTCGGACTACCGTAGTGCGGATCACAACGGAAAACGGAGCCAGGACCATGGGAAAACCACAGGGAACCTATATTACCATTGAGGCACCGGATCTTTCCGTTCCGGATGAGGATTATCACAGGGAGATCTCGGAAGAGGTGGCACATCATTTAAGGGAGCTGATCGATCTTGGACATCAGTTGTCAATTTTGGTGGTAGGGCTTGGAAATCAGGAGATCACTGCGGATTCCCTTGGCCCTCGTGCAGTTTCCAATCTTCATATGACAAGGCATGTGATCCGGGAATATGGGCTGAAGAGCAATGAACATATGAAAATGCATCAGATCAGCGGGATCGTTCCGGGTGTGATGGCACAGACCGGAATGGAAACTCTGGAAATTGTTCGGGGTGTTGTTTCTGAGACAAAGCCGGATGTGGTGATCGCCGTAGATGCGCTGGCGGCCAGAAGTACGACAAGACTTAACCGGACGATCCAGATCACGGATACCGGGATCAGTCCGGGCTCCGGCGTGGGGAATCACAGGGAAGGCCTGAATGAAGAAAATCTTTCGGTCCGTGTGATCGGGATCGGTGTTCCGACTGTGGTGGATGCGGCTACTATTGTCCATGATTCCATGGCAGAGCTTCTGGAGGCGCTGGAGGAAGATGAGCAGAAGGAGTTTCTGGAAGAAATGATCTCGCCGAAGCTTTACACCATGTTTGTAACACCAAAGGATGTGGATGAAACGGTACGATATTTAAGCTTTACCATTTCCGAGGGACTGAATCTGGCTTTTTCTGATAGTCTAATCGAAGAGGACAGGTCATAAAATACCATAAGAGGTGATCGTGGGTGACGAATATCCAGAGGGCTTTCTGCGTGGTTTTGAGCCTGATCTTCCTGGGTGTGGTGGCTGTCCTTCCGGGAGATTTTTTTAGGCATGGTGAGATCTACAGACAGCTGCCGCTGTATTGCTTTCTGGAAAAGAAAGCTCTGCAGAAGGAAAATGGCAGAGACCGGGAAACAGAGATGCTTTTGCAGGAAAAAAACGCAGAGCATCTGGGTGAAGAAGTGGAAGCAGAGAACCGAAAAGAGCAGGAGACGCTGCTGATGGCCGAGGCGGAAGAAGTGGAGAAGAAAGAAGCCCTTCAGAAGAAAGAAGAGCTTCAAAAGAAAAAAGAAATCCAAAAGAAAGAAGCGGAAGAGGCAGAGAAAAAATCTCCTGACGGCAAAAAAAATGAAAAGGAAACTGTTAAGGGAAATGCAGAACAGGAAGTTGCAGAGCCAGAAATTACAGAGCCGGGAGGTTCAGAACAGGAAGCTACGGAGCCGGGGAACACAGAACCGGAGCCTCCAGCGTCAGAGGAGAACCGATCCGGTGAAAATACTGCGAAGGAACAGGAGACTGTGGCACTGCCACATCCGCAGATTGACTTGTCTCAGGCGAAACTGGCAGATTTTGACTATGTGATGAATCAGTTTTTTATATTGGATTCCAATACGGAAACGAATGCACAGCAGATCAGTGCGCCCCGTTTTCTGAAGGAGGATCTGTCCGTTAAAAAGGATTCATCGGTACCCCAGATCCTGATCTATCATACCCATTCCCAGGAGGCTTTTGCAGATTCAAGAGAAGGACAGACTGAGGACACCATCGTAGGAGTGGGAGATCATCTTACTGAACTTCTGGAAAAAACATATGGATACCAGGTCATTCATATAACAGATGCCTTTGATATGATGGGAGGAACACTGGACAGGAGCAAGGCTTATGATTATGCCAGGGCATCCATAGAAAAAGTGCTGGAAGAAAATCCCACCATTGAAGTTGTGATCGACCTTCACAGAGATGGTGTGCCGGATGAGCGTCATCTGGTAACGCAGGTGAATGGAAAACCTACTGCTCAGCTGCTTTTTTATAATGGATTAAGCTATACAGTCAGTCAGGGGGCAGTGAGTTATCTGCCCAATCCTTACATAGAAGAGAATCTGGCATTTTCCTTTCAGCTGGAATATCAGGCGGCACAGTATTACCCCGATCTTTACCGGGGGATCTATCTGGCAGGGCTTCGCTATAATCTGCATCTTAAGCCACGGGCCCTGCTTCTGGAGGCCGGAGCACAGACAAATACCGTGGAGGAAGTCCGAAATGCCATGGAACCATTTGCAGATATCTTAAACAGAGTTCTGAAAGGCAGTGACAAAGAAGGCTGAAATATGATATGATAAAGAACAGTATGGAAAAATATGCGTTCTGAACGCTTTATACGAGAGAAATTTAAGGAGGACTTCCTGAATGATAGACCAGAGTAAAATTCGGAATTTTTGTATCATTGCACATATCGACCATGGCAAGTCAACACTTGCGGACCGTATCATCGAGATGACGGGACTTCTTACCGAGAGGGAAATGCAGGCCCAGGTTCTGGATAACATGGACCTTGAGAGAGAACGAGGGATCACCATCAAATCCCAGGCGGTTCGTATTGTATACAAAGCCAAGGACGGAAATGAGTATATTTTTAACCTGATCGATACCCCGGGACATGTGGACTTTAACTATGAAGTTTCCCGAAGCCTTGCTGCCTGTGACGGAGCGATCCTTGTTGTGGATGCAGCACAGGGAATCGAAGCTCAGACACTTGCCAATGTATATATGGCACTGGACCATGATCTGGATGTGGTTCCGGTGATCAATAAGATCGACCTTCCAAGTGCGGATCCGGAGCGTGTTATCAATGAGATCGAGGATGTGATCGGAATCGAAGCGCAGGATGCACCGCAGATCTCCGCAAAAACAGGACTGAATGTAGACCAGGTTCTGGAGCAGATCGTCAATAAGGTCCCGGCGCCGGCGGGGGATGTGGATGCACCTCTGAAGGCTCTAATCTTCGACTCTGTTTATGACCCTTATAAGGGTGTTATCGTATTTTGCAGAGTGAAGGACGGACGTGTGAAAAAGGGCACGAGGATCCATATGATGGCGACCGGATTCACCACGGAGGTTGTGGAGGTTGGATATTTTGGAGCGGGTCAGTTTATCCCGTGTGACGAGCTGACAGCAGGTATGGTCGGATATATCACAGCCAGCATCAAGAATGTCCGTGATACCCGCGTGGGTGATACGGTAACGGATGCGGACAACCCCTGTGCAGAGGCACTTCCGGGATATAAGAAGGTAAACCCTATGGTTTATTGTGGCCTTTATCCGGCAGATGGTGCCAAGTACGGCGATCTCCGTGACGCGCTGGAGAAGCTTCAGCTCAACGATGCTTCCCTTTATTATGAACCGGAGACATCGGTCGCCCTTGGATTTGGTTTCCGCTGCGGCTTCCTGGGACTTCTTCATCTGGAGATCATCCAGGAGCGTCTGGAGAGAGAGTATAACCTGGATCTTGTAACTACAGCACCGAGTGTTATTTATAAGGTCTATAAAACCAATGGTGAGATCATCGAGCTGACAAATCCCACCAACCTTCCGGATCCTTCAGAGATCGAATACATGGAAGAGCCTATGGTGAAGGCGGAGATCATGGTAACCACAGAGTTCATTGGTGCGATCATGGATCTCTGCCAGGAGAGACGTGGTCAGTATGAAGGCATGGAATATATGGAAGAAACCCGTGCACTTCTGAAATACAGACTGCCGCTGAACGAGATCATTTATGATTTCTTTGATGCACTGAAGTCACGTTCCAGAGGTTATGCATCCCTGGATTACGAGCTGGACGGATATGAGAGAAGTGAGCTTGTGAAGCTGGATATCCTTGTGAATAAAGAAGAAGTGGATGCTCTTTCCTTTATCGTGCATGCAGATACTGCTTACGAGCGCGGAAGAAAGATGTGTGAGAAGCTGAAAGACGAGATCCCGAGACAGCTCTTTGAGATCCCGATCCAGGCAGCTATCGGAAGCAAGGTCATTGCCAGAGAGACGGTAAGAGCCATGCGTAAAGACGTACTTGCCAAGTGTTACGGTGGAGATATCTCCCGTAAGAAGAAGCTTCTGGAAAAACAGAAGGAAGGTAAGAAACGTATGCGTCAGGTAGGTAACGTGGAGATCCCGCAGAAGGCATTTATGAGTGTCCTGAAGCTGGATGATAAATAGGAGATGACTTTTTGAAAAAAAATATAAAAAAACTGTTTCTGGCAGCAGGACTTCTGGCTATAACAGGAGCTCTGCTTACCGGATGTGGTTCAAAGAAGAAAAATGCAGAAGAGGAAAGTGTGATCAAAATCAGTACAGCGCCGGAACCGACTGCCACTCCTGATCCGAAAACCGTAGATCCGGATGCAGTGACGAGCAATGGAAATCTGACAATGGTCAATGAGTACCTGGCAGAAAACGGCAGCGAGGCACTGGGGATCGATGGCGTGACACCGACACCGGCTGCTTCAGACGGAAGTACGGATAATGCGGATAGTGCCGGTGAAGATACAAGCTCTGATGAGGATAATGATACATCAGGTAGTGGTGGAGAGGAAGGAGCTATGGATGGAGAATGAGGCGAAAAAACCGCTGGAGCTCTATATCCATGTTCCGTTTTGTGTGAAAAAATGTGATTACTGTGATTTCCTTTCCGGACCTGCCGGAAAAGAGAGGCAGCGTGAATATTTCCAGGCTCTGGAAAGGGAGATTGCTGCTGTTCCGGATTTTTCGGACAGGGAGATCACTACAGTTTTTATCGGCGGAGGAACACCTTCCGTGCCGGATCCGTCTCTTGTTGGAGAGATGCTGGATCAGATCAGAAATAAGTTTTTTGTGGCCCCGGATGCTGAGATCACCATCGAAGCAAATCCGGGGACTTTATATAAAGAAAAACTTCAAATATATCTGGAACACGGGATCAACCGGCTGAGTCTGGGGCTTCAGTCCCCGCAGAATCGGGAATTAAAGATCCTTGGAAGGATCCATACGTGGGAAGAGTTTCAGGAGAGCTTTTTTATGGCAAGGGATGCAGGCTTTTCCAACATCAATATCGATCTGATGAGTGCCATTCCGGAACAGACCTATGCAGACTGGGAAAAAAATCTCCGCACGGTGGCAGGGCTTTCGCCGGAACATATTTCCGCCTACAGTCTGATCATTGAGGAAGGCACTCCTTTCGGGGAGAGAAAGCTGAAATTGCCGGATGAGGATACGGAGTACCGTATGTATGAGAATACGGCAAGGATCCTGGCGGAATATGGGTTTCATCAGTACGAGATCTCCAATTATGCGAAAGGTGGACGGGAATGCCGTCATAATAAGGGATACTGGCAGAGGATCGATTATCTGGGACTGGGACTTGGCGCGTCTTCACTTCTGGATCATATGCGTTTTTCCAATACTGCGGATATGAAGGAATATATTGGAAACAGTGCGTTTCCGGATAAGATCCGCCAGAATATGGAAAGCCTTACAGAGGCAGATGAGATGGCTGAGTTTATGTTTCTGGGGCTTCGGATGACAGAGGGCGTTTCAATGGAAGCGTTTGCGGAATATTTCGGAAAAAATATGGAAAACGTTTACGGAGAGGTCCTGAAAAAACATCTGGAGATCGGAATGCTGAAACAAAAAGGAGACAGGATATATCTTTCGAGAAAGGGAATCCATGTGAGCAATGGAGTGATGGCGGATTTTCTGTTGTAGAAAATTTGTCGATTTTTTCACCTTGACGAACGGATGTTCTGGCAGTATACTGATAAAAAATCAGAAGTTTTACAGCGGAATAAGAGAGGTAGATTCTGCTGTTAAGAAGAATACCGGAGTATTTTTTATGACCGGACAGAGTAGGAGGCTTTCATGTCAGCAGAAGCAAACGATAAGAAGCGTTTTATTAGGATACGCGGAGCCAATGAGAATAATCTTAAGAATCTTAGCGTCGATATTCCCAGAGACCAGTTTGTGGTACTTACCGGACTCAGTGGCTCTGGTAAGTCATCTCTTGCATTTGATACCATTTATGCAGAGGGACAGAGACGTTATATGGAGTCACTTTCTTCCTATGCGAGGCAGTTCCTGGGACAGATGGAGAAACCGGATGTGGAGAGTATCGAGGGCCTTCCGCCGGCAATCTCCATTGATCAGAAGTCAACGAACCGGAATCCCCGTTCTACAGTGGGTACGGTAACGGAGATTTACGATTATTTCCGACTTCTGTATGCCCGTGTGGGAATCCCGCACTGTCCCAAATGTGGAAGGGAAATCCGCAAACAGACGGTAGATCAGATGGTGGATCAGATCATGACGCTTCCGGAACGCCAGAAGATCCAGCTTCTTGCACCGGTAGTGCGGGGCCGCAAGGGAACCCATGTTAAACTTCTGGATCAGGCCAGAAGAAGCGGATATGTGAGAGTGCAGATCGACGGAAATCTCTATGAGCTTTCTGAGGAGATCAAGCTGGATAAGAATATCAAACATAACATTGAGATCGTTGTGGATCGACTTATTGTGAAACCGGGAATAGAGAAGCGTCTTTCCGATTCCATTGAAACCGTGCTGGATCTGGCAGATGGTCTGCTGGTAGTAGACACTATGGACGGGAAGCTTCTGAATTTCAGTCAGAGTTTTTCCTGTCCGGATTGCGGCATCAGCATTGATGAGATCGAACCCAGGAGCTTTTCCTTTAATAATCCATTTGGTGCCTGCCCGCAGTGTCTGGGTCTTGGATATAAGATGGAATTTGATATCGATCTGATGATCCCGGATAAGAAACGGAGTATCAATGAAGGGGCTATCGCTGTTCTCGGATGGCAGTCCTGTACCACGCAGGGAAGCTTTTCCAGAGCGATCCTGGATGCCCTGGCAAGGGAATATGAATTTTCTCTGGATACACCTTTCTGCGAGTATCCGAAGAAGGTCCAGGATATCCTCATCCATGGTACCGGCGGTCATTCTGTGAAGGTTTATTATAAAGGACAGCGGGGAGAGGGCGTTTACGATGTGGCGTTCCCGGGACTGATCCGCAATGTGGAGCAGAGATACCGTGAAACCGGTTCCGAGGCTATGAAGCAGGAATACGAGAGCTTTATGCGGATTACTCCGTGCACCACATGTAAGGGACAGAGGCTGAAGAAGGAGTCCCTGGCAGTGACCGTGGCGGATAAGAATATTTATGAAGTGACCAATATGCCGGTACAGAAGCTGCAGGGCTTTCTCCGCGATCTGAAGCTTTCAAAGCAGCAGGAGCTTATTGGAAGACAGATCCTGAAGGAAATCCGCGCCAGGGTTGGATTTCTGGCGGAGGTTGGCCTGGAGTATCTTTCACTTGGAAGAGCTACCGGAACCCTTTCCGGCGGAGAGGCTCAGAGGATCCGTCTTGCCACACAGATCGGATCCGGGCTTGTGGGGGTTGCATATATCCTGGATGAGCCGAGTATCGGGCTTCACCAGAGAGATAATGACAAGCTTCTGGGGGCACTGATGCGTCTCCGCGATCTTGGCAACAGTCTGATCGTGGTGGAGCATGATGAAGATACCATGCGTGCTGCAGACTGTGTCATCGATATCGGCCCCGGAGCCGGAGAACATGGCGGACAACTGGTCGCAATGGGGACAGCTGAGGATCTGATGAAAAATGAGCAGTCTGTGACCGGAGCTTATTTAAGCGGAAGGCTGAAGATCCCGGTACCGGAAGTGAGGAAGGAACCAACCGGATTTCTTCATATAAAGGGTGCGGCAGAGAACAACCTGAAGCATATCGACGTAGATATTCCTCTGGGAGTGATGACCTGTATCACAGGTGTTTCCGGCTCCGGTAAGAGCTCTCTGATCAATGAAATCTTGTACAAGAGACTTGCCAGAGACCTGAACCGTGCCAGAGTGATCCCCGGGAAACATGATGACATCCTTGGTATCGATCAGCTGGATAAGGTGATCAATATCGACCAGTCCCCGATCGGAAGAACTCCCCGTTCCAATCCTGCCACATATACCGGAGTTTTTGACCAGATCCGTGATCTTTTTGCAGCCACCGCAGATGCCAAGGCAAAGGGCTACAAGAAAGGCCGTTTCAGTTTTAATGTCAAGGGCGGACGGTGCGAGGCCTGCAGCGGTGACGGAATCATCAAGATCGAGATGCATTTTCTTCCGGATGTATATGTGCCTTGTGAAGTCTGCAAGGGCAAACGTTACAATCGTGAGACTCTGGAAGTGAAGTATAAGGGCAAGAGCATTTATGATGTATTGAATATGACTGTGGAAGAAGCACTGACATTTTTTGAGAATGTACCGTCGATCCGGAGAAAGATCGAGACCCTGTATGATGTAGGGCTTTCCTATATCCGTCTGGGTCAGCCCTCCACCACTCTTTCCGGAGGAGAAGCACAGCGTATCAAGCTTGCCACAGAACTCAGCAAGCGCAGTACCGGAAAGACGATCTATATCCTGGATGAGCCTACCACAGGACTGCACTTTGCGGATGTCCACAAGCTGATCGAGATCTTGCGCCGTCTGTCTGAAGGAGGAAACACCGTTGTGGTCATTGAGCACAATCTGGATGTGATCAAGACGGCGGATCATATTATTGATATCGGACCGGAAGGCGGTGACAGAGGCGGAACGGTAATTGCCAGAGGAACTCCGGAGGAAGTAGCAGAGAATCCGGTTTCCTACACCGGTAAATATGTGAAAAAATATCTGGAACAGAAATAACCGGTAAAAGTTCTTTTCAATTTCTGTGGTTTTGTATATAATGAAGTGCGGGAACGTTCCGGCACAGACCGGAACAGAATAAGTCATAAATGCGTCAGCATACAGAATGCGTATGACGCAGGCGGGAGGATTTATGCCGGCAAAGGATATTGGAATTGATCTGGGAACCAGAAACAGTCTGGTGTTTTCCACAGGCAAGGGAATCGTTTTAAGAGAGCCCTCTGTGGTTGTTTATGATAAAGATACAGAGAAGATCAGAGCAATCGGTGAGGAAGCCAGACAGATGGCAAGCCATCTGACTTCCAATATGGAAGTGATCTGGCCAATCCGAAGAGGTGTGATCGTAGATTATAATGTAATGGAAAAGATGCTGAAATATTTTATTTCACAGGCTATGGGACGGAGAGCGTTCCGGAAACCGAGAGTCAGCATCAGTGTTCCGAGCGGGATCACGGAGATTGAGCGCAAGGCAGTTGAGGAAGCTGCCTATCAGTCAGGAGCCAGGGAAGTTTTTCTTGTGGACGAGCCCATCGCTGCTGCTATCGGTGCAGGTGTAGATATCACCAAGCCATTTGGTAATCTGATCGTGGATATCGGTGCAGGGACCACGGATGTTGCGGTCATATCGGTAGGGGGAGTGGTTGTTTCCGCTTCTGTGAAGGTTGCAGGAGATAATTTTGATCATGCGATCATGAATTATGTACGTGAGAAGCATAGTCTCTTTATCGGGGAGGATGCAGCGGAGAATATAAAGATCAAGATCGGAACAGCCAGTGAAGAAGCGGATCTTCGCACGATGGAGGTCAAGGGCAGAAATATCATCACAGGACTTCCTAAGGTGGCAACACTGACATCTGAGGAGATCCGGACCGCTTTGAGGGAAACGACCGGGCAGATTGTGGAGACTGTACATGGTGTTCTTGAAAAAACACCGCCAGAGCTGGCGGCAGATATCATGGACAGAGGAATCGTTCTTACAGGCGGAGGTGCCATGCTGCATGGAATGGATGCATTGATCGAGCAGAAAACAGGAGTCAGCACACTGACGGTACAGGATGCAATGCTTGTAGTGGCTGCAGGAACAGGAAAATATGCGGAAATCATGTCAAGGATGTAAACCGTTATGAGTCGTCTGGACGGCACAGGAGCAGAGAAGAGACTGCCGCAGGAAACTCATACAGATAAGGCGCTGCAGCTGCAGTGCCTTTTGCTGTTATCAGAGGTTTACAGATGGAGAAGAAAATGAGTGAGACAGTTACAGGATATATAGATCATGTGATCTTCCGGAATGAAGATAATGGATATACGGTCATGGTACTGAAAGGGATGGAAGAGGAACAGGAACTGACCTGTGTGGGAACATTTCCTGCGATCACCCAGGGGGCTGCCATTGAAGCTTCCGGAAATTATACAACACATCCGGTGTATGGTAAACAGTTTCAGATATCCTCCTACGTGGAAAAAATGCCGGAGGATGCACTGGCCATGGAACGCTATCTGGGTTCCGGCGCGATCAAGGGGATCGGTGCGGCACTGGCAGCCAGGATCGTACGTCGTTTCGGCGATGATACCATGCGTATTGTGGAGGAAGAACCGGAGCGTTTGGCTGAGATCAAGGGAATCAGCGAAAAAAAGGCCATGGAGATCGCAGAACAGATGACGGAGAAAGCAGATATGCGCCGCGCTATGATCTTTCTCCAGAAATACGGGATATCGCTGAATCTCGGCGCAAAGATCTATCAGAAATACGGACAGACTGTATATGGAGTCCTGCAGGAGAATCCGTATCGCCTTGCAGAGGATATCAGTGGTGTGGGATTCCGTATCGCAGATGAGATCGCTTCCCGGATCGGGATCCATACAGATTCAGATTACAGGATAAGAAGCGGAATGTTGTATACTCTCCTACAGGCTTCAGGAGAAGGCCATATCTATCTCCCGAAGGAGGAACTTTTTTCCAGGGCATCCGGACTTTTGGGAGTAGATTCCTCCTATATGGAAAAACATCTCATGGATATGGTAGTAGACCGGAAACTGATCCTGAAAGAAACAGAAGACGGTGCAGTTGTCTATCCCACACGATATTATTATCTTGAGCTGAATTCAGCCAGAATGCTCTGTGAGCTGAACATCCTCTGCCCGGAAGATGAGGAGATGATGGCGAAACGGATCAACAGGATCGAAAAGGAGACAGGAACCCGGTTAGATGAAATGCAGAAACAGGCAGTGGCGGCAGCTGCCAGTCATGGTCTGTTCATTCTGACCGGCGGGCCGGGAACCGGAAAGACTACAACGATCAATGCGATTATCCGTTATTTTGAAGAGGAAGGCGCTGAGCTGCGGCTTGCAGCTCCCACCGGCCGTGCAGCCAAGCGAATGACAGAGGCTACCGGATACGAGGCTCAGACGATCCACAGACTTCTGGAGCTGAACGGGATGCCGGAGGAAGAGCAGGAAGGCCGTGCAGTTCATTTTGACAGGAATTCGGAGAATCCGCTGGAAGCGGATGTGATCATCATTGATGAGATGTCCATGGTAGATATCGCACTGATGCATTCGCTGCTTCTTGCAGTGACAGCAGGGACCAGACTGATCCTGGTAGGTGATGAAAATCAGCTTCCCAGCGTAGGCCCTGGAAATGTTCTAAGGGATATTATCCGCAGCGGCTGTTTTTCGGTAGTAGAGTTGAAAAAGATTTTCCGCCAGGCATCTGAAAGTGATATTGTGGTGAATGCACATAAGATCAACCGGGGCGAGCAGGTGACCATCAATAACAAGAGCCGGGATTTCTTTTTTCTGAAAAGATATGATGCGGACATCATTATCCGTGTGGTGATCGCACTGATCCAGGAGAAGCTTCCGCGTTATGTAGATGCAAAGCCCTATGAGATCCAGGTGCTCACTCCTATGCGTAAGGGACTTTTAGGTGTGGAGCGGCTGAACCAGATCCTTCAGAGATATCTGAACCCGCCGGATGAAAAGAAAAAGGAGAAAGAGATCGGACAGCGTCTTTTCCGTGAAGGGGATAAGGTGATGCAGGTGAAGAATAATTACCAGCTGGAGTGGGAAATCCTTGGACGATACAAGATTCCTGTGGATAAAGGTGTGGGCGTGTTTAACGGAGATACCGGTATTATGACGGAGATCAATGAATTTGCGGAAACGGCCACCGTGGAATTTGAGGATGGCAGACAGGCAGAATATTCCTTCAAACAGCTTGAGGAACTGGAACTTGCCTATGCAGTGACCATACATAAGTCCCAGGGCTCAGAATATCCGGCAGTGATCCTTCCGATCCTTTCCGGACCAAGGATGCTGATGAATCGGAATCTTCTGTATACAGCAGTGACCAGAGCCAGAAAATGTGTTACCGTAGTAGGCAGCGAGACCACTTTTGCGGAGATGATCCGTAATGAAAAACAGCAGCAGAGATACAGCTCTTTGGACAGACGGATCCGGGAGCTGGATGAATCTGAACAGAAAGAGAGCGCCATCGGGGAGAAAGGACTTTCTTGAAAAAAACAGCAGATTTTTTACTGGACATGCTTTACCCGAAAAAATGCCCGCTGTGTCATCAGATACTGAAAGAAAAAGACCGGCTGATCTGTCCGGAGTGTTCCGGAAAGGTCAGGCCTATATCCGGTCCCAGGTGTATGAAATGCGGAAGACCGGTAAAAATGGAAGAGGAATACTGTGAAGATTGCCGCAAGGGTGCCCATCATTTTACGGAGGGCAGAAGTATTTTCTGGTACGGAGAGGTCTGGAGACAGTCTCTGGTACGATTTAAGTATTACGGATGTCGGGAATATGGGGATTTTTATGCAAAGGCAATGAGCGTCTTCGGAAAAAAATATCTGGAACGGTGGAAGCCTGATCTGATCGTTCCCGTTCCTCTGCATCCCAGAAAAAAAAGGATGAGAGGTTTTAACCAGGCAGCATATCTGGCAGAAAGGCTCAGTGTTCTTACAGGGATCCCATGGAATGAGCATCTGGTAAAGAAGATACGAAGCACAAGATCTCAGAAAAAACTTAATGCCATACAGAGGCGTCAGAACCTGAAAAATGCATATCAGGTAACCGAAAAGATCCCAGGTTTTTCTGTACTTGTGGTGGATGATGTATACACAACAGGAAGTACGGCAGATGCCATGGCAATGTGTCTTCTTGAGGCCGGTGCAGAGAAAGTTTATTTTCTGACAATATGCGCAGGAAGGGCATGAAACAGCCGAAAAAACACTTTTCATAGGTATGGAACTATGCTACAATAAATTTGATTGCAGTTAAACAGTATAACTGTATGGAAAGCGTAATGCAGATCATATATCGGGGATTTTCCTGATAAAGAAAGCTTATGAGGAGTTATTTTTATGGTAAATGAAGAAAAAGTGAAGATCATGAACCGTCTGGCCATGTATGAGCATGGAGAAGGCAGGAAGTATCTTCCGGTGAGCAGATATTATCGAAGTGATTATATTGGACTTGCACTGATCAGAAACTTTTTTCTGGTAACGATCGGATATATATTGGGACTTGCAGGTGTTGCCGCATATTTCAGCGAATATCTTATGGATAATGTGAATAAGATTAATCTGGTCGAGGTTGGGATCTATATCATCGTCGGTTATCTGATCGTGCTTGTTGTATATTCGATACTGACCTACATCCAGTATTCTGTGAAATATTTCCGGGCAAAAAAAAGTGTCAGGGAATATTATCAGGATCTTACAAGACTGGAAAAAATCTACGGGCGGGAGGAAAAAAGAAATCCGGTCCGGAGAAATGCAGGAGGACATAGAAAATGACAGCTTTACTTGAGATCAAACAGAATATCAAAAGATTTTACGGACAATATGAAGTATATATACTGCCGGTCCTGAAGTTTGTTCTGGCATTTGCCTATTTTCTCTGGATCAACAGCAATATGGGCTACATGAAACAGCTGGATAATATTTTTGTTGTCCTGATCCTGGCGCTTGTATGTTCGATCCTTCCGGTTTCCGTGATGATGTTTATGGGATTTGCGTTGATGATCGGGCACTGTTATGCAGTCGGGATCGAAACGGCAGGATTTATGCTGCTTCTTATTCTGTTTATGCTGATCCTGTTCCTAAGATTCAGCAGGTCACAGAATCTTGCAATGATCCTTACACCACTTTCCTTCGGATTTGGTGTTCCTGCACTTATGCCGATCGGAGCAGGCCTGCTGGGTAGTGCATTGTCAGCGCTTCCGGCCGGATGCGGTGTTGTGATCTATTATTTTATACGGTTTGTACATGCACAGTCGGCGGCACTCAGTGATCCTGCCGCAGAGATCACAGAAAAACTGAAGCTGATCTCTGACGGACTTGTCCACAACTGGGCAATGTGGATCACGGTGATCGCGTTTGTGGTAGTGATCCTGTTTGTGAACCTTCTGAGAACACGGGCGTTTGATTATGCATGGAGGATTGCTGTCATTGCCGGCGGCGTGATCTATATCCTGGTTATCCTTGCCGGAGATTTCTGCATTAGTATTACGGTAGCCATGGTGCCGATGATCCTGTCCACAGTGATCTCCGTACTGGCAGGATTTGTTCTGGAGTTCTTTGTTTTTGGCGGAGATTACAGCAGAACAGAACGTCTGGAATATGAGGATGATGAGTACTATTACTACGTAAAAGCCGTTCCGAAGGCAACGGTCGCCACTTCTGAGAGAAGCATCAAAAAGATCAATGCGGAGCCGGTAAAAGAAGAAAAAAAAGAAGACAATGTTGTGTCTTTCAGTGATGATGTATTTCCTGAGAAGAACGAAATGCATACAGTAAAGATGCCGGATATGGTTTCCGAAAATACAGTAAGTGAGAAACCGCAGGGATTGGACAAGATCGATTTCGAAAAACAGCTGGAGGAATCGCTGAAGGATCTTTAAACAGGAACGATTGGAATAGCTCAGGAAGAAAGGAGGAGACTTATGCAGAATGTGCTGACAGTTGTGGCCGGATATCTGGGGAAGATTTCCCTTCCGGGATTTGGCGTGATAGATATCATTGAGATCGGACTGATTTCCTTTTTTGTATATCAGTTTATGGCATGGATCAAATTTACACGTGCATATACCCTTCTGAAGGGCATTTTGATCGTCCTTGGATTTATCCTGGTCGCATATATCTTCAAAATGAATACGATCCTCTGGATCTTCCGGAACCTGGCTAATGTGCTGGTGATCGGTGTGATCGTAATCTTTCAGCCGGAGCTGAGGAAGGCGCTGGAGCAGCTGGGACAGAAGAAGTTTGTTTCCAACATTATTCCCTTTGATTCCGGCAGGGAAGTGCAGGAGCGTTTCAATGACAAGACTATCAACGAACTGGTAAAGGCCTGTTTTGATATGGGTGAAGTTAAGACCGGAGCACTGATCGTGATCGAGGAAGAGATCCGGCTTGACGAATATGTGAGAACCGGTATCAATATTGACGGTATCCTTACCAGTCAGCTGCTGATCAATATTTTTGAGCATAATACACCTCTTCATGACGGAGCGGTGATCGTACGTGGGAACCGTGTGGTAGCAGCAACCTGCTATCTGCCTCTTTCAGATAATATGGAACTGAGCAAACAGCTGGGAACAAGACACAGAGCAGGTGTGGGTATCAGCGAAGCTACGGATTCTCTTACGATCATTGTTTCGGAAGAGACAGGACAGGTTTCAGTGGCCAGAGGCGGAGAACTGTCCAGAGGGCTTAACAGCAAGCAGCTTCGTGAAATACTTGTTTCTGCTCAGAATAAGAAGGTTGTTGACAACGGTAAGCTGAGAAATCTGCTGAAAGGGAGAGTGAAACATGAAGAAAAATCTGACTAAGAACATCCCTTTGAAGATCATGTCGATTATTGTGGGAATCCTGGTGTGGCTGATCGTAGTAAATGTTGATGACCCTATCATTACGAAAGGCTT
Source organism: Blautia sp. MSK20_18 (assembly GCF_020553125.1). Taxonomy (NCBI): domain Bacteria; kingdom Bacillati; phylum Bacillota; class Clostridia; order Lachnospirales; family Lachnospiraceae; genus Blautia; species Blautia sp. MSK20_18. The sequence goes on along the minus strand of NZ_JAJCGR010000009.1, from coordinate 70,718 downwards.
TGTGATCTCAGATGTGCAGATCATCAACGAAGCTTATGTGGATCAGCTGGGTGAGATGGTCATGCAGGATGACCGTGAAAATTCAGTACGTGTTTATATTACAGGCGATCGGAAGACAGTCAACCGTCTCACCTCAAGTGATATTAAGGCAGTTGCGGATCTGCAGCAGGCCCAGTCTACCGATACAGATCCTGTAATGATTCCCATTACAGCGACCTGCTCCGGGATACTGCCGGAAAACATCAGTGTATCACCGCAGAATCTGAGTGTCCATCTGGAAAAAAAGGTGACCAAAGAATTTGCGATCAATGTTACCAGTGATGACAGCAAGCCGGCACAGGGGTTGGAGATTGCTTCGCTCACCGCAAATCCGGAAAAAGTCCGTATTACAGGACCGGAATCTCTGGTTGGTAAAATAGATAGTGTGAGTGTGGATGTAAGTTCAAAACTTGACGGGATCGATCAGGATACGATGATCACGGACGCAGAACTGACTATCACAGATAAGAATCAGGACACTCTTTCATCAAATTCCATGAGCTATCTGAAATTTGACAACAATGGAAAAGTCAATGTTACGGCAAAGCTCTGGAAGGTGCGTTCTGATATACGGATCAGTGCGGGATATACAGGGGAACCAGCAGAAGGCTATGTTGTGGATAGCGTCACAACAGTACCGGAGACTTTCAGCGTAGCCGGAAGTGAGGAAGCACTGAACAATCTGAAACTTCAGGGAAATACCATTTATCTAGACAATGAGAATGTGGATATTTCAGGAAAGAGCAATGACGTGGAAAAGAAAGTAAACCTGTCAGAACTTCTTCCGGATGGCCTTAAGCTGACATCCGGATCCAGTACGGACCTCTGGATCACAGTCAATATCCTGCCGGAGGGCAGTAAGATATACAGCTTCCCGACAGAGGATATCAAAGTAAAGGGTCTGCCTGATGATCTGCAGCTGGCATTTGAAGTTGCGGATATTGAACTGAAGGTGCAGGCGGAAGACGGAGATCTTTCCCAATTTGATCTGAAGTCGGTAGGAGCAGCACTTTCCATGGATGACTGGGAGGAGGGCAGCTACGAAGTACCGATCAAAATCAGCCTTCCGGAAGGCTACAAGCTGCTGGAGGATGTAACCGCCGAGATCAAAATCTCCAAGGTTTCCAATGTAGACAGCAGTAGTCAGTAAGTAATCACAGCTTTGGACAAGGCTTGAAGGATAAGTAATATAAAGGGAGACAGCAGCAATGTTAAGTTATAAGGTAACGGTCAGGAACCCGTCAGGGCTTCATCTTCGTCCCGCAGGGCTTTTATGCGGCGAGGCAATAAAATACAAATCGTCCATAACATTTCAGTATGCCGGAGGTACAGCGAATGCCAAAAGTGTTCTGAGTGTTCTGGGTGCATGTGTTAAAAGCGGGGATGAGATCACACTGGTCTGCGAGGGTGAGGATGAACAGGCTGCGATAGATGCGCTTGTGGCTCTTATCGAAGGCGGACTGGGCGAATGATACGTAACAGATACAATAATTATTTACAGCAGCATGATCAGGAGGGATTATTGTGAAGAGAAGAGTTGTGGCAATTTTTCTCAGTCTGACATTATGCATGGGCGGAACTCTGGAAGCCGGCGCTGCGGCTTTGGGAAGTACAGACGTGCAGATGGCAGCAGAGACAGCCGGCAATCCGGCTGAGGATGTATTCAGTGATGAAGCGGAAACGACTGTACAGCAGCCGGAGACAGAAGAGGATCAGACAGGTAGTACTGACAGTACAGACAGTTCAGAAGAAACACCTGTTGCACCGGAGAACCCCGCAGAGACACCGGATGTTATAGAAACACCGGAGATTACAGAGACACCGGAAACTACAGAAGCACCGGATGTGACAACAGAAGACAGTACAGATCCGGGCGATGATTTCAGTGCAGGTGATGCACAGGAACTGGATGCACCGTCAGCAGATACCGCAGTACAGAACAAAGTAGAGAACAACAAGGCAGAGGAAACTTCTGCTACCGGAGCATCACTGGTAAACGGTGTAGTCGTTGCCAAGACAAGTGACTGGGTTTCTGCAAACGGTTTTTACAGACTCCGCAAAAAGAAGGTTGCTGCATCTGCAGCCCCGGAGGGAAAAGCTTCTGAGGATCCGGCAGAAAGCAGCGAAGAAGAGCAGAAAACAGTGGACGAAACAGCTGCTGCAGCACAGGAGGTACAGCAGACTGAAGAGCTTCCGGATGGCGCAGCAGAGAGTGAGCAGGCTCCGGTACTCCAGAATGAGCCAGCAGAAGGAGAGCAGGAGACTGCAGCCGAGGAAGGTGCAGCAGAAGAAGTTTCTACAGAGGAAGTATCCGTAGCAGAAGCTTCTGCAGATACAGCATCCGCAGATGTAGTGTCTGCAGAGGAGACATCTGCAGATACAGCACCCGCAGAAACAGAGACGGCAGTCGAAACATCAGAGAACGTAGATAACGCAGAGACTCTTGCCATGGATGAAGGGAACGCTTCTCAGGGATCAGAAACAGGTTCCATCGAAGATAATTATTTTACTGCGCAGGATGGTCTTCTTAAGATCAATACCAACGGACATGTGGGGTATTATCTTTTTAATGAAGACGGATATCTGGTAACCGGCCGCATGACCCGTGAACCAGGTGAAGCAGGTTATACCGGAACACAGAAGACAGAATGGTATTTTCTCGAAAGTTCCGAAGCTTCCCTGTATTCGGATTCCACCGGAAAAGCAATCACACCGTGGACATCCAATCTTGGCCAGCAGAAGAGAAATTACTGGTTATGGACAGGAACTGTTTTCCGCTATTATAATTCCCAGGGTGATTACAAATCCATAGAGGCTCAGAACCTTGTAGGCAAGATCAAGAAGATCGGAAATGCTTATTATACACTGATGCGTAACGGAAAACCGCGAACAGGAATCCTGAAGCTGACAACTGGTTCTACAACATATCAGTATTACTTCCAGCCGGCATCAAAGGCAGGAGAGATTCCAGGAAAGCTTTTTTATGGCGGATGGACATATGTTTTAAACAGCAAAAATCAAAAACGTTTTATCTATTGTAGTCCGAAGGCTGCCACACGTGGACAGATCATGAAACATGGAGTTTATGTATCACCTGTAATGTCCAAGAAATATCGATATATGCTGAATGCCAGCGGCTATGTTATGACGAATACAATGGCGAAGGCGCAGAATAACGCATATTATGTTTCAGACAGCAAGGGCCGCATCATTACAAAAAAACTTGTGAAGTATAAAGGCAGCAGATATTATTTCGGAGGCAATGGCCAGAGAGTTTCCTGGAAGAACTGCTGGCATGGCTGCCCGGGTGCATCCAACAAGATTTATTATTTCGGAAGCACAGCAGGAAAAGTTGTTGAAAAATATGGCTGGCAGAAGGTGACCGACGCAAAAGGCCAGTTCTTCGGATGGTTTTACTTTGACAAAAACGGAAACCACTATAAGAGCCAGATGATAACAAACAAGTCCTCCAAAAAGAGCTATTACTTTAATAGCACAGGACAGCTTGCAACAGGAAAAACAAAGATCGGCAAAAAATACTATTTCTTTGCAACATCAGATGCCAATGCGCACAGAGGCTGGATGTACAAGAGTACATTGATCCGTTACCAGAATAAGTGGTATTATGCAGGCGGCAACGGTGTTCTGAAAAAGTCAGGCTGGCAGAAGGTAGGTAAATACTGGTACTATCTGCAGAACTATACCGTTGTGACAAATAAATCCATGAAGCGTGGTTCCGTAAATGGTTATCTGGACAGCCAGGGACGTTTTTCCACCGGCTGGGTGATCGTCAGCGATTACTATGATCAGGTCAAATATATCGATCCGGACAGCGGTTCCAAGTATCTGACCAATACAAGCAGATGGATCGATGGAAAACTGTATTACTTTGATAAGGATGGTTACCGCCGCAATGATGTTTCAAATATTTACGGAGGACCATATTACCTGGAGGTTGATAAGACCAACGGTGTTATGACTGTATACACAAACAGCAGCAAGACGATTCCGGTTAAGACAATCCGTGTTTCTGTAGGTCTCTCCGGAACACCTACATGGGATGGTACATACAGACTGAGCCGCAGTCTGAGATGGCAGCCATTGATGGGACCGTCCTGGGGACAGTACGGAACACATGTTGACGGATGCGGACAGGGAGGAATCTTTATCCATTCTGTAGCTGGCTCGACCAGGAGTGTTTACAATCTTCCGGCAGGTGAGTACCTGAAACTTGGTCAGCCTGCATCTCACGGATGTATCCGTACCTGTGTGGCTGATGCGAAGTGGGTATATGAGAACTGTAACGGTTCTACGATCCACATTTACAGCAGCGGAAAATACGTTAACAATGAAGCCTTCAAGGGACCGTTAGGCCGCAGACCGTTGGCAACCTTCCGTGGAGCCGGAAACTTTGATCCTACAGACCCGGAAGTTCCGTGATCTATACCGAACAGTACCAGAAAGAAATATATAGAATAACCGAAGACCGATGTTCAGCTGTATGAAGCTGACATCGGTCTTTTTCCATATATGGCTTTACTTTCCATTTTTCCATATGTATAATAAAGTTATGCACAAATTAACAACATACTTTATGGAAGGAAACTAAAATGAAAAACTGGAAGAAATGGCTGGTGGCAGGTTGTATAGCAGCACTGCTGGGAATCGGAACAATGGGAACTACAGCGATGGCCATGGGCGGCGGAGGCGTAGACCGAAGCGAGGCAGTTGCTGAGGAAGAAAAGGTCCCCAGCGGGAAGGCAACACAGGATTCCAGGGCAAGCTCAAAGGCATGGAAGAAGATCAACGGTGTCTGCTATAACGGAAGCGGCCAGAAGCTGGAAGGTGCTGTTACACGTGGGATCGATGTTTCCGAGTGGCAGGATACCATCAGTTGGGGACAGGTCAAAAAATCTAATGTAGATTTTGCCTTTGTTAGGATTTCCTATGGCCTGAACCATCTGGATAAGACATATGATTACAACATGAAACAGGCGGAGAAGGCAGGAGTTCCGACAGGAACCTATGTGTACAGCCTTGCGCTGAATACACAGCAGGCACTGAAGGAAGCACAGCTTGCCATCCGCAAAATGGATGGATATAAAGTATCCTATCCGGTGGTTTATGACATTGAATATGATCAGATGCGTAATCTTTCCGCATCACAGATCGCGGATCTGGCAAAAACCTTCTGCAATGAGGTAAAAAAAGCCGGCTATCATCCAATGATCTACTGTAATACAGACTGGTATGACAACAAGCTTGACTGGAGTAAGATGACAGGGTATGATGTATGGCTTGCACGGTACGGTGATACGATCCTGGCTCCTGACAAGAAAAAGTACAAATATACCATCTGGCAGTCCACCGATGGTGACGGCGGCGGATATCTGAATACCACCAAGGGTTTGGTTGCAGGAATCCCATCTTATTCTACTGTAGATATTGACTTCGGTTATGTTGATTATACCAAGATCATCACACCCAGATGGCATGCACAGACCGGCTACAAAGCATCCTCCAGACCGGATACCAGCAACTATAAAGGAAAAACCGGCTGGGCAACAGAGAACGGAAAGAAATTTTATTATGTCAATGGTGTCAAAAAATACGGCTGGGTTCAGGTAAAAAATAAGAAATATTATATCCATAAGACGGCAGGAATGTACCGTTCAAGGCTGATCAGGGATTCCAAGAACATTTCCAGATATGTAAACAAAAATGGAGTCCTTGTGAAAAATACCTGGATCACCTATAAGGAGAAAAAATATTATTTTGACAAAAACGGACATGCATTAAAGGGCATGAAAAAGGTTGGAAAGAACTATTATTATTTTCAGGCCAAATACGGATACAGGATGAGACATGTGCGGTACATGAACGGCAGGGATGATGTATATTATTTTGGCGGTGATGGCATTATGGTCAAAAAGGTATTCTATACATGGAGCGGAAACAATGAAAGCCATACCTATTATTTTGGCTCCAATGGAAAGATGCAGAGAGGCTGGCTCAAACTGGACGGAAAGAGATATTATTTTGATCCGGAAACAGGAATCATGTACAAAAACTGTACTATTGAGAAAAACGGAAAGAGCTATACATTCGATGAAGATGGTGTATACACAACTGTATCCGCAGCAAATAAGAAAAAATAAAAAAATGCCGGCAGCGAATATAAAGCTGCCGGCATTTTTATGATCATAAGGTATAAACAAGGATTCCCAGGATGATGATCAGATTTCCGATGATCTTTCCGCGGGAAATCTTTTCTTTCAGGATCCGCCAGGAAAACAGCAGGACAAAAACATAGGCGGCAGTATCAATCACCGGTCCGAATTTCATATCCACTTTGGTGTAGCACCAGGTATTCAGGAGCAACACTCCAAAAAAGATACCATAGGCCAGGATCACCCGCCAGTTCAGATATTCCCGGAGGGGATTTTTGTATTCCATATTGGCACTCTGCTTCAGAAGTACCTGGGAAATTGCCGAAAAAAAGGTTCCGGCCAGCATGATCAGCATAAATGTTCTATTCATATCTCTGCACCATCCAGACTCCGATCAGAACGATCAGGATGCCGATGATGTTCTGAAGCGAAAGATTTTCGTGAAAAATGATCACAGCCCATACCTGGGACCACAGAAGATAGACGCTTTTGTTGGCGTAGGCCGTGGAAAGGGAAAATTTTTTGATCACCTGCTGCCATGCAATGGCGTAGATCCCACAGTTTGCGATCATAAGAAAAAGAAATACATAGAGAAGAGGACTATGAAGCCCTTCTTTATTGTAATAAACCGATGCAAGCTTGGAAAAAACGCTGGTAAGAGAAAACAGCAGGATATTCAGATGAAGCTGAATATAATCTTTGATTTTTGTCATGTTTCCTCCATATCATAAATGCGATTATCATAGACTGATAATCAATATATATCATCCGGCAGGTTTATGCAAGAAAATGTTTGAACAATGTAACGGTTTACAACAGGAAATGAAAATGATAAGATTAAACGATAAGTGTCAATTGATACAAAAGAGAGGAAAAACGATATGTGTTTATATTCAGTGGTTGTTCCTGTATACAATTCAGAACATACGCTGCAGGAACTGTACACCCGTCTGGAAAAAGTATTCCGTGAAACGATAAAAGAAGAATTTGAACTGATCCTTGTAGATGACGGGTCCAGGGACCGGTCTTTTGCGGTTATGCAAGAACTCCGGGAAAAAGATCCCCGTGTCAAGATCATCCAGATGGCAAGGAATTTCGGACAGCATCCTGCGCTTCTGTGCGGATTTGCCCACGCAAAGGGAGAGTTCATCGTAACTATGGATGATGACCTTCAGCATCAGCCTGAGGAGCTCCCCAAAATGATCAATGTAATGAAGGAACGTGACGATGTGGATGTGATCATTGCAAGCTATGAAGGACGTAAGCATAATCTGATCCGGAAGCTGGGCACAAAGCTGTCTGTATGGGCAACTTCCAAAATGCTTGGCAAGGATCCGAACCTTCAGATCACCAGTTATCGACTGATCCGCCGGTTTCTGGTGGAAGCCATGCTGAAGACCAATACATATCTTCCGCAGATTGGAAATCTTCTGGTTTTAAGCTCCAACCGTATCATCAATGTTCCGGTGCAGCATGCAGCACGTGCATATGGAAAGAGCGGATATTCTTTTCGCCGCCTTGTGAAGGATCTCATCTATGATATTACTGCCCATACGGCATTTCCGTTGCTTATGGTGCGAAACATCGGCATTGCCAGTTTTCTGGTAAGCTTTTTACTGGGGATCTATTATCTGGTGAGATATTTTCTATGCGGGATCTCAGTGGAAGGCTGGACATCTCTGATGCTTGTGATGCTGGCATTTTTCGGACTGACATTGCTTTCGATCGGGATCATCGGTATTTATCTCATGAATATTCTCAATGAGGCCAAAAAGATGCCGCACTATGTGATCCGTCAGGAGGAGACAGACTGATGAAAAAAGAGATCGGCGGCTATCTGGAACTGGAAGAACCGGCGGGACAGGAATACTATCCGGATCTCTGCGGCGTGAATCTCGGAAGAACAGCGCTTTTGTGGCTGATGGAAGCACGCAGGTGCAAAAAGATCTACCTGCCATTTTTTCTCTGCGATTCCGTAACCGGTGCCTGTGAGAGGTCCGGGGCAGAAATCGAATTTTATCATATGGATGAAGGTCTGCATCCGGTTCTTGAGGAGAGAATTCTTCCGGAAGGAGAATATCTGTATCTGGTAAATTATTATGGCCAGCTTACCGATGATAAGATCCGGAAATATAAAAAAATCTATGGAAATATCATTGTGGATCATACGCATGCGTTTTTTCAGAAGCCGCTGCCGGGTGTGGACACTCTGTACTCCTGCAGAAAATTTCTCGGAGTCAGTGACGGAGCATATCTGTCTACCGATGCGGAACTGGAACCGGAAAAGAAGCCCCTGGATCATTCCATGGGAAGAATGGAGCATATTCTGGGACGTTATGAATATGATGCCGGAACCTTCTATCAGAAAATGCTGGATAATGCAGCAAATTATCATGAGATGGAGATCCGCCGAATGTCCCGTCTGACCGGAAACCTCCTCAGGACTATGGATTATTCCGGTATCAAAGCAAGAAGAGAACAGAACTACCGCCTGCTGTCGCAGCTTCTTCCTTCAAGGAATGCTTTTACAGGGGAGGTGCCGGAGGGACCGTTTGCCTATCCGTATTATCATAAGAACGGATTAGAGCTTCGACGCTGGCTGGCAGGCCGGAAGATTTTTGTGCCGACAAACTGGCGTAATATCCTGGAAGAATTTGACAGGGATACCATGGAATATGACTGGGCTGCCAATGTGCTGCCGCTTCCCTGTGACCAGAGATACGGGGCAGAAGAAATGCAGTATATCGCGGATTCCATAAGAGAATGGGAGGAAACGGAATCATGAAACACAGATTGCTGATACTGGGAACGTTGGGAGAATTTGAGCAGCTGGTGCAGAAGGCCCGGGAAAAAGGATACTACACCATTGTCTGCGACGGATATCCGGATGGTCCGGCAAGAAAATTTGCAGATGAGGCATTTCAGATCCCGGTAACAGATACGGAACGGATCGCCTGTCTCTGCCGAGAAAAAGAGATCGATGGGATCATCACATCCTTTTCCGACCTTCTTCTGGAATGTATGGTAAAGATCGCGGACCGGGCAGGAATCCCCTGTTATCTGAAACCGGAGCAGCTTCCCTGGTATCGTGATAAATCAGCGACCAGAGCACTGCTTACTGAACTGGGACTTCCCACTCCGGGCTTTCGAAAAATCCCGATCGCATATTTTAAAGACAGGTCCAAAAGAACTCAGCTGAAAGAGCTGCTTGAGGGACTTCGTTATCCGGTGGTCAGCAAGCCACTGGATAAATACGGCTCCCGTGGGATCTATATATCCGAAGATCTGGGGGAGCTGATAAACGGGGCAGAAAAAACAGCAGGATTTTCTGATATGCCGGAGATTTTGGTGGAAGAATATAACGATGGCTATGAATTCAATATGATGACCTGGGTGCGGCATGGAAAAGTCCATGTGATCAGTATTGCAGACCGTGAAAAGACATTTGTTGCCAAAGGTGAGATCCCCATCAGCACAAGAAATGTGTATCCTTCCAGATTATTGTCAAAAGTTGAAAAGCCTGCCACAGAACTTCTTCAGGCATATGCGGACAGAACCGGTCAGAAAGACGGAGCCCTTTCCATGCAGTTTTTCTGGAAGCCGGGAGAAGGTATCCAGGTCTGCGAGATCGCCGCACGATTTTTCGGATATGAGCATGAATTGACCGATATGGTCTATGGCTTTAATATGGAAGAGCTTCTTCTTGCATCTCTCTATGATCCGGATAAACTGGAAAAAATGCTTGCAGAACACGATGTTCATAAACCACAGTGCTGTGGAGCTGTCATTTATTTTCAGGGAAGGCTTCTTACCATTGAAGATCAGTCTGCGGCAGTCCGGCTGGGAGAGAAAGAACAGGTGGAAAAGCCCTGGATCTTTTATCAGGAAGGAGAGAAGGTCATTGAGCATGGTCCTAATCCGTATCTGGCATTATATTATGTAAAAACAGAGAATCGTAAGGAAATGGATCTTCTCACAGAAGAGTTTTATGAGGAAATGCATATTCTGGATCCCAACGGCCAGGAGGTGGCATACCATAATCAGATCCCGGATTATGCACCGGCAGAAAAATAGGCATTGAATTTACAACATGAGTGTGAGAAAATGGAATGTGCAGTTAATGTAGAAAAACCATGAAGAATAAGAAATAAAGAGGAAATACATGATTGATTTTAACAGACCTGCGTTTACAGGTAAGGAATTTGAGTACATCCGTGACGCAGTAGAACGGGGAATGCTCTGCGGCGACGGGATCTACACGAAGAAATGTTCTGCATGGATGGAAGAGCGCTTTCATGTGGGTCATGTGATGCTGACAACATCCTGTACCCATGCACTGGAGATGGCTGCTTTTCTGGCAGATATCCAGCCTGGCGATGAGGTGATCATGCCGTCTTATACTTTTGTATCAACGGCAGATGCCTTTGTGCTTCGCGGTGCAAGAATCGTATTTGTGGATATCCGGCCGGATACCATGAATATTGACGAGAAGCTGATCGAACAGGCGATTACAGATAAGACCCGCGCGATCGTTCCGGTCCATTATGCAGGAGTAGCCTGCGAGATGGACACGATCATGGAGATTGCCGGAAGACATGATCTGAAGGTAGTGGAAGACGCGGCCCAGGGTGTGGATGCCTACTATAAGGGAAAAGCCCTTGGTACCATTGGAGATTTTGGCTGCTACAGCTTCCATGAAACTAAGAACTATACCATGGGAGAGGGAGGTGCGATCCTGTTCAACGGGGATCAGTACCTGGAGAAGGCAGAGATCCTGAGAGAAAAAGGAACGGACCGCAGTAAGTTTTTCCGTGGTCAGGTAGATAAATACCGCTGGATGGATTATGGATCATCCTATCTTCCGAGCGAATTGAATGCGGCATATCTTTATGCCCAGCTGGAGCAGCATAAGAAGATCAGCGATAAGCGGATGCAGATCTATGATTTTTACAATGAGAACCTCAGGTTTCTGGCGGAGGAAGGAAAGATCCAGCAGCCTTATGTACCGGAAGAATGCACACATAATGCACATATGTACTACATTAAGGTACATGATATCCAGGTACGCACAAGGCTTCTGAAATATCTCCGCGAAAAGGATATCTGCAGTGTGTTCCATTATGTACCCCTTCATTCCGCACCGGCAGGAAAAAAATTCGGAAGATTTTCCGGAGAAGATGTTTATACTACAAAAGAAAGCGAGCGTCTTATGCGACTGCCCATGTTCTATAATCTGGATATGGAGGATGCGAAGAGAGTTGTGGATGCGATTGCTTCCTTTGACGGGTTTTGACAGAAGAAGGGGAGAGCTATGAAAAAAACAAAAAAATTACTGGCAGTTTTCGCAGCAGTCAGTGTGGCGTTGATGCTGCCGTTACAGACCATGGCTGCAGTGGATCTGAATGCGAAATATGATATCAGCACCAACCAGATCCAGGGATGGCCGGCAGGACCGGATATTACCTCAGATACCGGTATCCTGATGGATGCAGACACAGGAGTTGTTCTTTATAACAAGGGCGGAGATGAACAGAGATATCCGGCCAGCATTACCAAGATCATGACCTTGCTGGTGGCAGTGGAGAACTCCACCATGGATGAGAAGGTGACCTTTACAGAGACCGGGGTGCGTAATGTTACGGCAGATTCCAGTAATATCGGCACAAAGGTGGGCGAAGTCCTGACTATGGAGGATTGTCTTCATGCTCTGATCATCCAGTCTGCCAATGACGTTGCGGCACAGATCGCAGAGCATATCGGCGGGACAGAGCAGGCATTTATCGATATGATGAACCAGCGCGCCAGTGAGATCGGATGTACCAATACACATTTTGCAAATTCCAGCGGACTTCCGGATGATAATCATTATTCTTCAGCACGGGATATGGCGCTGATCTTCCGAGAAGGCCTGAAAAATGAAACATTCCGTACGGTCGTGGGCACACCGGACTATATCATCCAGCCTACAAATATGAACAGCCAGCAGAGGATCCTGCATACCCATCATCCTATGTTTGCACCGGAAAGCGGATTTTACTATGAAGGCTGCATTGGTGGAAAAACCGGAACTACCGTTGCGGCAGGGCATACACTTGTCACAGGAGTGACCAGAGATAATACCACATATATTGCAGTGACTATGCGTGGAACAGAGCTTTCCAATTCCTGTATGGACAGTACAGCTATGTTCAATTACGCATTTGAGAATTTCACAAAAACAGAAGTAAATGGCGGCTATGTATTCCTTCCAAAAGGGGTGGAGCTGAATTCCCTTACCGAGAAGTCAGAGAATACCAATGGGAAAACAGAAACCGGTTACTATTTCGGAGATTATCTGATCGGTACCGCAAGTGTTGCACAGGCAACTGATACACCGGTACCGGAACCGACCGCTGCAACAGAGGACAGCCAGGAAGCGGACAGTTCCGAAGCGGAAGATTCCACAGAAGCAGCAGAGGAAGATAACAGCAAAACAACAGAGAAGAGTACAGCCGGAGAGAGTACCAGCGAAAAAAAGAGCATTCCTGCCCTGCGTAAGATCCTTCTTATGATCATGGCAGCGATGATCCTGATCCTGATCGCCCTTCTTGCGGCTCTCAGAATAAAAGAAAAGAAACATCACAAATAAATCAAAACAGAAAAGGAGAAAGAAAAAATGGGAAAAATAAAAGTAACACAGTGCGGAGATATTGAAGGACTGAAAGTGATCGAGCCAACTGTATTTGGTGATTCCAGAGGATATTTCATGGAAACATACAATTATAACGATTTCAAGGAAGCAGGCATTGATGTGGAATTCGTTCAGGACAATCAGTCCAGCTCCCGTTATGGTGTTCTCCGCGGACTTCATTTCCAGATCAGCTATCCCCAGGACAAGCTGGTACGTGTGGTAAACGGAGAAGTGTTTGATGTTGCGGTTGACCTTCGTGAAGGCTCCAAGACCTTTGGAAAATGGTATGGTGTAGTCCTTTCCGCAGAAAACAAGAAACAGTTCTTTATTCCTAAGGGATTTGCTCATGGCTTCCTGGTACTTTCCGAGAATGCAGAGTTCACTTACAAGTGCTCTGATTTCTATCATCCAAACGATGAGGGCGGACTGATCTGGAATGACAAGGACATTAACGTTGAGTGGCCGATCCCGGAAGGTATGGAGCTTATTTTCTCCGACAAGGACCAGAAGTGGGGAAGCTTCGAGGAATATAAGAATCGATAAGGAATTGCAGAATGAAGAAAATATTAGCTTTGCCGGCGGAGCTGTACCAGAATCGAAAGCTGGTTTTAAGCCTTGCAAAAAATGATTTCAAAACAAAATATGCAGGATCCTATCTTGGTATTGTCTGGGCATTTATCCAGCCTATCGTAACGATCCTGGTCTACTGGTTTGTATTTTCCGTAGGACTGAAGGCCGGAACGGTATCGGATTACCCTTTTGTACTCTATCTGGTATCCGGTATCGTGCCGTGGTTTTTCTTCCAGGATGCATTAAACGGTGGAACCAATGCCCTGATCGAATACAATTATCTTGTGAAGAAGGTTGTATTCAAGATCAGCATCCTTCCCATCGTAAAGATCATCTCCGCACTTTTCGTGCATGTTTTCTTTGTGGCCTTTGCGCTGATCTTATGTGCATGCTACGGATATACACCAAGCCTTTATACATTGCAGATCATTTATTACTCTGTCTGCACCTTCCTTTTTGTACTGGGACTCGTGTATGCTACAAGTGCGATCGTCATTTTTTTCCGTGATCTGACCCAGATCATCAGTATTTTTCTTCAGGTGGGTGTATGGCTTACACCGATCATGTGGGATATCAATATGCTTTCTTCACATCCATGGCTGATCAAGCTGTTTAAGCTGAATCCGATGTACTATGTAGTTACGGGTTACCGCGATTCCATGCTTGGTCATATCGGGATCTGGAACCATGCTTCATGGACGATCTATTTCTGGGTAGTTACGATCCTGCTTTTCGGACTGGGATCTGTGATATTCAAACGTCTGAAGCCGCATTTTGCAGATGTGCTTTAATTGAATGCGGATGGCGGATATCCGCCTGATCCGGATCTGACAGTTCCCATGGGGGATTTGCTCTGTAAGGATAAAAAGCAGAACGGCGGCAGATTGTGAGAGTGAACGATTTACACAAAAGTGAGGTTGAAAATGGCAGAAGATATTGCGATTTCAGTAAATGATGTCAGTAAGATGTACAAGCTTTACGATAATCCTATGGATCGTCTTAAGGAGTCCCTGGGATTATCCAGAAAAAAGAAATATAAAGAGCATTATGCGCTCAACCATGTATCCTTTCAGGTGCATAAGGGAGAAACAGTGGGAATTATCGGAACAAATGGTTCTGGTAAATCCACGATCCTGAAGATCATCACCGGCGTACTTTCGCCCACGGCCGGGGAAATAGCCGTAAACGGAAGAATCTCAGCGCTTCTGGAGCTGGGAGCCGGATTTAACGGAGAATATTCCGGACTTGAAAATGTATATCTCAACGGAAGCATGATCGGTTTTTCCAGGGAAGAGATCGATGCCAAGCTGCAGTCTATTCTGGATTTTGCAGATATCGGTGATTTTATCTATCAGCCGGTAAAAACATACTCCAGTGGTATGTTCGTGCGTCTGGCTTTTGCGGTAGCTATCAATATCGATCCGGAGATTCTGATCGTTGATGAGGCTCTTTCCGTGGGAGATGTATTTTTCCAGGCAAAATGTTACCGGAAGTTCGAAGAGTTCAAGGAAATGGGGAAGACCATTCTGTTTGTAAGCCATGACCTGAGCAGCATCGGAAAATACTGTGACCGTGTTGTGCTTCTAAACAAAGGTGAGAAGCTTGCAGAGGGTGGTGCCAAGGAGATGGTCAATCTTTACCGTCGTGTGCTGGTCAATCAGTATGACGATGCAGATCTGGAAGAAAACACAGACGATGCAGAAGAGGGACAGGCGACGGAGAACCAGGCAGCCGGAGCAGACGTTTCACTGAAAGCACATACCGGAAGCGGTAAAGCTATGAAGGACAGCCTGAACCTGAATCCCAAGGTCCTGGAATACGGCAGTAAGCTTGGCGAGATCGTGGATTTTGCCATCCGGGATGATACAGGTATGATCACCAATGTGATCGAAAAAGGCAAGGAATTTTCCGTTCAGATGAAAGTGAAGTTCCAGGCAGATGTCAGCGATCCGATCTTTGCATTTACCCTGAAAGATCTGAAAGGCACCGAGATCACAGGAACCAATACCATGTATGAACATACGCCTCTGAAACCGCAGAAGGCAGGCGATGTCCGTGAGATCACCTTCAAACAGGTGATGCCTCTGGAGGCAGGGGAATATATGCTGTGTCTGGGCTGCACCGGATATAAAGACGGCGATTTTACCGTATTTCATCGTCTTTACGATGTGTGTAACCTGACCGTGATCACAGATAAGAAAGCAGTGGGATATTTTGATCTGTTTTCCAAAGTATCTGTGAAATAAGTGGAGGAACGACTATGGCGGAGTTGAATTTAGATTATTATACGGCGAAGGATCATTATTCCGATGGGGATATCGAGGAAACACTTCTGAAAATGGCACAGGAAGGCAAATCTTTTGAAGACTTGCCGGAGGAAGAGGTGAGTTTTCCAATGGTCTACCATTTTTCAGGGCTGCGGGAGAATATCTTAAGCTGGTATCCTCTGAAAAAGGCGGATTCCGTTCTGGAGATCGGAGCCGGATGCGGAGCCATTACCGGAATGCTTTGCCGCAAGGCCGGTCATGTGACTTCCGTGGAGCTTTCCAAACGTCGGGCAGATATCAATTATGCGAGAAACAGGGATAAGGAAAATCTGACGATCATGGTTGGAAACCTGAATGACATGACTTTTCCGGAAAAATTCGACTATGTGGTAGTAAACGGTGTGCTGGAGTATGCCATGAGCTTTACCGAGGGAAAAACTCCTTACGAGACATTTCTTCAGCGTATGGGCGCTTATCTGAAGCCGGAGGGAAGACTTCTGATCGCCATTGAGAACAGACTGGGATTGAAGTACTTTGCCGGAGCACCGGAGGATCACACAGATCTTCACTTTTTCGGAATCAATGGATATCCGGGAAATCAGTCTGTGCGCACCTTTTCCAAGAATGAACTGGGAGAGCTGCTGGAAAACAGCGGCTTTCCTTTTCTGCGCTTTTACTACCCGTATCCGGATTACAAATTTCCGACAGAGATTTTTACAGATGAGAGCCTTTATACCAATTCCTACGGAAGAAGCTATCCTGTATACACAGATAAGACAGCAGATCTTTTTGCAGAAAGTGAAGGCGTAAAGGCCTTCGAAAAAGAGAAGATCCTGGACAGCTTTGTGAATTCTTTTCTTGTGGAGGCAGGACGTACCGAAAACCGGGACCCGGAGGAAATCCTTTATGTGAAGCTGAACCAGGAGCGAAAAGAAAAGTTCCGTCTTCTGACCAGGATCGTCCGGGAGAACGGAGAGGTCCGTGCGGAAAAAGAGGCTATGGTGCCCCAGGCTGAGGAATTTGTGGAAAAACTGGAAAAAACCGGAACAGAGAGTACTGGATCCGATAAATACAAGAATCTTCCCTGCAGGGCAGAAAACGGAAAGATCTCTTATCCGCTCCTTACTGGAAAAACTCTTCACCAGGAAATCGCAGAGCTTGCCTATAAAGAAGATCTTGAAGAGATCAAGGCCCTTCTTAAAAAATTCTATCAGGAATTTTTCGGGGCTCGTCAGGTTGTGGATTACAGGACCGGAGAGTTCCGCGAGGTATTTGGTGATCATCCGGGAAGAGAGGATTACGAATGTGTCTGCCCGGCCAATGTGGACCTGATCTGCAGCAACATCTTTATGGGAGAAAAGGAAAATCAGATCATAGATTATGAGTGGATGTTTGATTTCCCTGTGCCTGTGAATTTTATCATGTGGCGCCTGATCCATGAACTGTATACACATGTTTCTGAGCTGCCGCGGTTATGTCATGAGGATGAGATGATGGCGGAGTTTGACATCAGCTATACAGACTATGAGATATTTATGGATTGGACCATGCATTTCGTCTATGAGTATGTGGGCTGTGGTTCTCTGATCCCGTTTGAACAGAAAAAAGTGCCGGTTTCCGTAACAGAGCTGGTGAACAGAGAAAGAGAAAAGCATCAGATGCACAGCAAGATATACTATGATCTTGGTGAGGGATTCTGTGAAGAGCATACACTTTATGCAGAGGGAAAACTTTCCGGAAACCGTTTCCGGGTAGAGTTTGCGCTTTCCGGTATCAAAGGAATACGAAATCTCCGCTGGAATCCCGCAAACGGTCATTTCCTGAAAGTGAGGATAGAGCGTCTGGATTGTGGATGCAGCGCGGAGCTTGTGCCTCAGGGTGTCCATATGAAAGTGGATAACAGTACCACTGCGTTTTTTACCACCGATGGCTTTTATCTTATCGATGTTACACACCCGGAAAATGTGGACAGGATTGTAATAGAGGGAAAACTTGACTGCCTTGAGCTTCCGGATGTGGAAAAGCTTCTGGCCTTTGAAAAAGAGCGTGAAGTACGAAGAGAACAGGAGCGTATCAGAAAAGAGGCTGAACGTGCCGCAAAGCAAGCTGCAGAGGAAGCAGCACGTGCGCAGGAAGAGGCCCTTCGTCATCCAGGCAAAAAAGCGCAGGTAAAGAGACTGGTCAAAAAGGTTCTTCGCTATCATACAGAGCCGGCGGCAGTGATGGGAGTGGAGACAACTCCTACCTGTATGGGCAGTGTTGATTTCTTCCATTATGAGAATGGCACCTTAAATGCCATTGGCTGGGCCTTTGATCCGACGTTTGCGTCTATGGGACAGCCAAGGATCGCATTTTATCAGGGAACACAGAAGCTTCAGGAGGCTTCCTGTACTACGATCTACCGTACGGATGTGGCTAATGCCATTGGAAATCCGGATGCGGAAAGTGCCGGGTTTTCTTTCCTGGCAACGGTTCTTGCGCCGGCAGAGACTTCTGTTTTCCTGGAATACGGAACCGCAGCGGATACCGGAAGATTCCTTATCGGAAAGATCCCGGGAACCAGGGATCAGAAAGAGCTTCTGGTATACGCGATCGAAGATCCGAAGAGTATCGGAAATCTCCGCCATTTCAAACAGCGTCATGTACGCAGCACGAGAAAGGCATATCCACAGGCAGTCTATCAGCAGAAGGTGGATGTGATCGTGCCGGTTTACAACGGACTGGAGTATTTTGATGCCCTGTTTTCCGGAATTGAAAAAACGAAGGTTCCTTATCGTCTGATCCTCGTAAATGACAAGAGTCCGGATCCTGAGGTAGGAAACTATCTGGAAAAATATGCCGCAGAGCATGACAATGTGGTACTTCTGAATAATGAGACCAATATGGGCTTTCTTCCGTCTGTAAACCGTGGATTAAAGATGGCGGAAAATCATGTGGCTCTTGTAAATACAGATGTGGAGGTTCCGGAAGAGTGGCTGGAGCGCCTGATGCTTCCGATCTTTGCAAAGGAAAATATTGCAACTACTACACCGTTTACCACCTGCGGAACCATCTGCAGCTTCCCGGATTTCTGCCGGGATAACAAACTGTTTGAGGGAATGCCGCTGTGGGAGATCGATGATGAATTCCGCATGATCCGTCCGCAGTATCCGGCTATGCCTACCGGTGTGGGCTTCTGCATGGGTATGAACCTGAAAGCGATCCAGGAGGTTGGCCTTCTGGATGAGGAGAATTTCGGAAAAGGCTACGGTGAGGAGAATGACTGGTGCCAGCGTGCCATAGCTGCAGGCTATGAGAACGTGCATGTGGATAACCTGTTTGTATATCACAAGCATGGTGGAAGCTTCCCGTCTGAGGAAAAGCAGAGACTTCTGAAAGAGCACAGTGAGGCGCTGCTCCGCAAGCATCCGGATTACAACAAGGATACTGCGGATTACTGCAGAAGAGACCCGCTTCGTCCGGTAAGACTCTACGTGGAAATGAAGCTTCTCAACAGGAAGCTGGATGTGCCTACCATTGTGGCCTTTGACCATGATCTTGGCGGCGGTGCAACGGCTTATCTTGTGGAGAAAAGACGTCTGGCTCTGCGGGAAGGATACCGTTTTGTGACCATCCGCTATAATATCGTAAGCAATCGTTTTTACTTTACGTATCAGTATAAGCAGTATGAGATGGAATTTTTTGCAAATGATCTGGAAACTGCCCTTGGTGAGCTGATGCGTGTGGATGAGATCTGGATCAACGAGCTTGTGACCTATCAGAATATTTACGGAACCCTGGAACGTATCCTGCGTCTTAAGAGAGAGCAGGGTGCGAAGCTCCTTATGCTTCTTCATGATTTCTTTGCCCTTTGCCCGGCAGTGAATCTGATCGATGCAGAAGGAAAATACTGTGGTGTTCCATCCTGTGAGGTCTGCGATAAATGTATTCCGGATAACCGCAGCAATGCCTGCACAGAATACGGAACCGGAACGCTCTGGCGTACAAAATTCCGGGAATTTCTGTCAAACTGTGATGAGATCCGTGCATTTTCCGATGATACGGCAAGGCTGTTCAAGCGTGCTTATCCGGATGTATACAATCTCCATGTGATCCCGCATGCACCCCATTACCTTCCGGCAGTGAAAAAAAATAAAAAAACCACAGAGACCTTTAACATTGGTCTTATCGGCGTACTCTGCTACAAAAAAGGCCTGGAGGTTGTGAAGGCGCTTGCAGGATATATCGAAGAGAATGAACTGAATATCCGTCTGAGACTGATCGGTACTTCCGACGAAGAGATCGAAAGTCCGGTATTTTCCCAGACAGGAAGATATACAAGAGAGGAGATTCCAAGACTTACCCTGGAGCAGGATATTGATATGTTCCTGATCCCGTCCGTATGGCCGGAGACCTTCTCCTACACAACCTCGGAGATCATTTCCATGGGATTTCCGGTAGCGGTACTTCCGGTAGGTGCACCTGTAGAACGTGTGAAACGCTATGCCAAGGGCCTTGTCCTGAAAGATGAGAAGCCGGAGAATATTGTGGAAGAGATGATTTCTCTGTGGAAAACTCTCGGCGAAAGTGAGCTCCCTGTGGAAAAACGCAGGCTTCTTTTCGTAGGAGAGGAGATTTCCTTTGCTTCCAGATATCGTGTGGAGCATTTCCGGGAGCAGCTGATCCTTAAAGGCTATGCATCGAAGTTTATCCAGATAGACCAGGCAGAGCAGGAAAAGATCGAGGAATATACAGCGATCGTGATGTACCGCTGCAGCAAGCTGATGGAAGCAGAACTGCTTGCCAACCGGGCGAAAGCAGCCGGAATCCCTGTTTACTATGATGTGGATGACCTGGTATTTAATTACGAAAAAATTTCCGGGCTGCATTTCCTGAAGGGAAGCGAGTACAGTGACTTCCGCACAACTACAGACCGTATCCGCGGATGTATGGGATTCTGCGACGGATATTTTACATCTACGGAGACACTGGCAGGAGAGATCCGGGAAGAATTTCCGGAAAAACCGGTGGTGATCAACCGAAACTGTATGAGTATGGAGATGGAGATCCTGTCTCACGAGGCTGTGGAGCAGACAGACAAGGCTAAAGACCGGATCTATATCGGATATTTAAGTGGTTCCAAAACGCATGATCAGGATTTTGCCCAGGTGGAGGCAGCACTTCTGGAGGTGATGGAGCGCCACCCGGAGGTTTACCTGAAGCTGGTGGGTGTATTGGATGAATCCGGAATGGAGCCGGTGCAGAACCGCATCGAGAAGCTTCCGTTTATGGACTGGAGACAGCTGCCTGCCGTGATCGCAGGACTTGATATCAATCTGATGCCACTGGAGAACAGCCTGTTCCACTGGTGCAAATCCGAGAATAAGTGGACAGAGGCTGCCCTTGTAAAGGTTCCGAGTGTCATGAGCCGTAACTGTGAGATGGAATACGTGGTCGAAAACGGAAAAGATGGCTGGATGTGCACCACAAAAGAAGAGTGGGTCAATGCCTTGGAAGCTCTGGTTACTGATGAGAAGGCCAGAAAAGCCATGGGTGAGGCTGCACATCAGAAGGTTATGGAACATTACCTTACAGTAAATACCGGAAAGGATGCAATGGAGGAATTGTTATGCAGCGAGAGCTATACGAAGTAGAAAAGGACAGGTTTGACCTGAAGGACAGTTCTCTGTATCACCTTCAGGGAACCTGGCCGAAGGATCATAAGCCGGAAGCCGTTCTTGACGGGGAAAAGCTTCCGGCAGCCATCAGTGCCCAGGAGCGTGTCAGCGCCCTGGAGCGCTTTAAGGATCTGGATCTGGTAAACGGAGAACGTGTGCAGATGGAAATCTGCCTGCCGGATCTGGAGGGCAAAAAGAAGCTTGTTGTTTATGCGGTAAAGGGTGAAAAACGTGTCCGGTGGTTTTCTGTTCCTGCAGCACAGCTTTACAGGAAACAGGGAAAACCGCAGTACTTTATTGAGAGCATCGAGGTGGAAGCCGGGGAAAAGATCTGCCGTGTCCGTGGCTGGGCAGCCTTTAACAGCCCCCTGACCATACGCCTGGAGGATCGCAGCCGGAAGGAAATCCCCTGCGAGATCACCAGACTGAAACGTGTGGATGTACAGAATCAGTACCAGGAAACAGAGATCGATGAGAAGAGCGGTTTTTTCTTTGAATTCCATTATGACAGTGTGAAGGAATTCTACATTGTATTTGAGGCAGGCAATGTGCGGACGCTTCGTCTGGTACATCTGCAGCCACAGAAGCGCCTTGCGGAGAAAGTTGCGGTATATTTCCGTAAGGGAAGCCGTTACATGAAGCTTCACGGGGCAGCAGCCCTTACCGGAAAGGTATTTGGAAAGGTGCTGGACCGTAAAAACCGTCCGGTGGATTATTCCAAATGGATTGTGAAGCATCTGCCGGACAAGGCAGAGCTTGCAGAAGAAAGAAAAACGAAATTTTCCAGGAATCCAAAATTCAGTATTGTGATCCCGCTTTACAAAACACCGGAAAAATATCTCCAGCAGCTGGTAGATTCCATAGAAGCCCAGACCTACGGGAACTGGGAGCTCTGTCTTTCCGACGGAAGCGGAGTAGATTCTCCTCTTACCGATTATCTGAACAGGCTGGAAAAAAGTGATGACAGGATCCGTGTGATCCGCAACGACCAGGCACTTCAGATCGCAGAGAATACCAATGCGGCCATGAAAGCGGCAACAGGAGATTTTATCGTGTTTGCAGATCATGATGATGAGCTGACGCCGGACGCCTTGTTCCGGTGTGTGAAAGCGCTGAATGAGGATCCGGAGCTTAAGGTTCTGTATTCCGATGAAGATAAGATGTCCATGGACGGGCACAAATTCTTTCAGCCGCATTTCAAACCGGACTTCAATATTGATCTTTTGTGTACAGTAAACTACATCTGTCATCTTTTTGTCGTAAAAAAAGAAATCGTGGATCAGATCGGAATGCTGAAAAAGGAATTTGACGGTGCACAGGATTATGATTTTGTGTTCCGCTGTGTGGAAGCTGCGGGAAGAGAGCAGATCCATCATATCCCCAGGATCCTTTATCACTGGAGATGCCATGAGGATTCCACAGCAGAGAATCCGGAAAGCAAAATGTATGCCTTTGATGCAGGAGCACGTGCCATCAAGGCTCATTATGACAGGATCGGAGTTCCGGTGGAAATCGAAAAGGGTGAATATCTTGGACTTTACCGTACAAAATTCCTCTGGGAGGAAAAACCGCTGATTTCCATTATCATCCCAAACAAGGATCACATCGATGATCTGAAGAGATGTATTGATTCCATCGAAGAAAAGGCAACTTACCGCAATTATGAGTATGTGATCGTGGAGAATAACAGTACGGAGGATGAGACCTTTGCTTACTATAAAGAGCTGGAAGCATCCAATCCGAAAGCCCATGTGGTGTACTGGGATGGTATTTTCAACTATTCTGCCATCAATAATTTCGGAGCTGCTCATGCTAAGGGTGACTATCTGCTTCTTCTCAACAATGATACGGAGATCATCAGTCCGGACTGTCTGGAGCAGCTTTTGGGATACTGTATGAGACCGGATGTGGGAGCTGTAGGAGCGCGGCTCTATTATGAGGATGATACCGTGCAGCATGCAGGAGTAGTCGTTGGCTTCGGCGGTATTGCGGGACACTGCTTTGTGCAGCAGAAGAGAGACGCTACCGGATACTGCCACAGGATCATCTGTGCCCAGGATTACAGCGCTGTAACCGCAGCCTGCATGATGGTGAAGCGTGAGGCCTTTGATAAGGTTCACGGATTAAGTGAGGAATTTCAGGTTGCCTTTAATGACATAGATTTCTGCCTTCGTCTGGGAAAAGCCGGATATCTGGTTGTATACAATCCTTATGCGGAGCTTTATCACTATGAATCCAAATCCAGAGGTCTTGAGGATACACCGGAGAAGGTGGCAAGATTTAACCGCGAGATCGCTTCCTTTGAGAAGCACTGGCCGGAGATCCTCCGTGACGGAGATCCTTACTATAATCCGAACCTTACACTGGAGAGCCAGGATTTCTCTCTGAAGCGGATATAGGAGGTTATATTTTGGAAAAGAAAAAAATCTGGAAGGATGAGAGAGTTCAGGCAGGGGTTCTTGTCCTGGCAGCATTTCTGCTCCTGACTGCATGGGCGTTTATGCAGCCCCTGGGGGCAGGCCCCGATGAAAAAATGCGCTACATGGTGGCACAGTATCTTCATGAGCATCCGGGAAAGCTGCCTCTTGGAGATGAGCCAACCATCCGTGATGCGACATGGGGGATTTCCTATGCCTATTATCCGATCCTTTCCTATATGGTATCTGCTGTCTTTATGGGGATCGCAGGTTTGTTCCATGCATCTGCAGACGGATTACTCCATGCGGCGAGGATGGCAGATGTGCTCTTTGTGACTGGAGCGGTATATTTTGTGGTGAAAGCATCCGGAAAGCTTTTTCCGAAAGAGGGAAGATGGCTGTTTGCCGCACTGGCAGGCTTTATGCCGCAGGCATTGTTTCTGGGAACTTATGTAAACACGGATTCCCTGGCGCTTTTATCCATGGCGATGATCCTGTATTCCTGGTCCTGTTATCTGGAAGCGAGAGACTGGAGCTTCAGAAATTCGATCCTTCTGGCTGTTGGAATGGCAGTCTGTGCACTGTCCTACTATAATGCCTACGGATGGATCTTATGCAGCTTCCTGTTTTTCTGCCTGACAGTCCTTCTGTGCAGGGAAGAGCCGGTAAAACAGAGAGTTGCATTTCTGCTCCGGAGAGGGATCGTGATCGCGGCAGTAACCCTTGCCTTATGCGGCTGGTGGTTTATACGAAATGCCGTTCTCTATGACGGAGATCTTATCGGAAGAAAAGCCTGTGCACAGTGTGCGGAAAAATATGCGGCTGTTGATTACAGACCGTCCAGATACCCTACACCGGAGAAGCTGAACTGGTCATGGAAGGATATCCTTCTGTATCAGGACCCGGGCTGGCAGCATAACTGGCTGCTGACAGTTCTGGTAAGCTTTATCGGAACCTTTGGCCTGATGCAGATCTATATGCCTTATAGTGTGAGCAAGGCATATTTCCTGTTCTTTGGAATGGGTGGGATCGGTATTTTGACCATGCTGGGAATATTTTATCCGAAGAAACGTACTGTGGTAAAAGAACGAAAAGCAGCAGGAAGTGAAAAGCTGAAGATAAAAACAATAACCGTGTACGATAAATGGGACAGAAAAGGGATCTTTCATCTGCTGCTGATCCTTCTGATCCTGATCCCTGTGGGTCTGTTTATGTATTATGTATATTATAGTGACAACCAGGCACAGGGACGTTATATCATGCCGGCACTGTATCCGGCCATGTATTTTGTGACAGCCGGCTGGAATCGTCTGCTTGAGCGTTTTGTAAAAAAGGAAAATATCAGAATGTGGATATACCGGGTCCTGACAGCACTTCTGGCTGCTTCGCCGTTTTTATGCTATATCTTCCTGGTAGTTCCGTTTTATGGCTGACACCCCGATGGGTGAGATGGCAGAAAAAAATCCCTTCTATGTATCCGGATATGACCGGTACATAGGAGGGATTTTTTAATTCTGAAGTATATCCGCCTGGGGACCAAGATCAGGAACGGATGATCCGGATCATGCGCCACAGCAGAAGGATCAGGAGCAGGATGCCCACACCGCCAATGGCAAAATACGGGATCTGGGATCTGGATTCGGAATAAGCTTTTGCAGAATCCATGTTTTCATCATTTTCCAGTACATCGGAGGAGCTTTCCTGGGAGGGATCCTCGACAACTGCAGTTCCCACCTGAGTTCCGCCAAAGGAATAGGTGCGTAAGATCTGACCATCAGATTCCGTATCTTCCGTAGTCAGGTCGTCTGCGGTCGCGCCGGATGGAACCATTACAGTGCCGCCGGACAGGATGTGAAAATCATCCTCGCTGAGATCCAGAAGCTGGAAATTGGAAAAACCGTAATCCAGAAGTGAGATCGCTTCGTTGGCTGTCTGACCGGTCGCTCCGTTCATGACTACTGCGATCAGAGTAGTACCGTTTCGCTGTGCAGATGTGACAAGAACGCTTCCGGAAGCAGTGGTGGTACTTTCACGACCGCCGATACATCCTTCATAATAGGAAGCGGATGCAGGATCTGTCATGGTAAAAGAGCTTGTCAGGTTACGGGTACCGCCGGAAACATTGGTAGCTGGGATCGTATAGGAGGTGGCTCCGGAGATGGTGCGGAAGCTGTCATTACGGATAGCCGCCTGCATGATCAGAGCCAGATCATGTGCTGTGGTATGCTGGTTGTCATCCGGGAGACCGGTAGGATTGGTGAATACCGTATTGGTACATCCTAGCTCCTTGGCACGGTCGTTCATTTTCTGGACAAAGGCATCTACAGATCCACCGATCTGTTCTGCAACCTGGAGTGCAATGTCATTGGCAGAGGCCAGCATCAGAGCGTAAAGGCACTGCTCCATGGTAAATACCTCTCCGAGCTGTGAGGAAATATGAGCGCCTCCGTCTGTAACACCGGATACGCCGGTTTCTGTCATGGTAACCTGATCGTCAAGCTGGCTGTTCTCCAGTGCCAGAAGACAGGTCATGATCTTAACTGCGCCGGCCGGAGAAAGCGTGGTGTCCATATCCTTGGCATAGAGGATCGTATCGGAAGTATCTTCCATGATCACGGCAGATGCGGAAGTGATCTCAGGCCCCTGAGGCCATCCGCTGATCCCATTGGTGGTAATACCGGAGGATACAGCAACAGCGGTTTCTTCTGTGGCGAAAACTGGAGTCTGGAACACCATGGAAGCGGAGATCCCAATAGCCAGAAGCGCTGTGGTTATTCTTGATTTTTTCATGATAAATGGTACTCCTGTATAAAAAATAATTCTTATGTAAGCAATACATACGTAAGCTCAGTATAACACATTTCCTCTCTTCCTTGCAAAAAAAATGATGGAATGGTAAAATATGTTCATCAAACTGTTACTGAGAACAGAGTGAACAGTAACATCAAACTGAGTAATACGGAGATAATATATGAGTAAAGATGATTCTACAGGAAAGATCCAATGGGACAGACTTATAAAGAAGCTTTCCCCCTATACAGTACAGAAGGGCCTAAGATACCTGAAGCATTATGGTCTGAAAGAGTTCTGGATCCGGCTTCATGAACGTTTTGAACCGGAAGAGGTTCCTTACGGACCATGGTATGAGGCATACAGACCTGACGAGGAAACACTGGAGAAGCAGCGGAAACGCAAATTTCCGGATGGGCCGTTGATCAGCATTGTGGTACCTGCATATCTGACACCGGAGCGTTTTTTAAGACAGATGCTGGACTCTCTCCTTGCACAGACATATGAGAACTGGGAGCTGTGTCTGGCAAACGGAAGTCCGGAGGATCCAGACATGCAGACTGTGCTGAGATCCTATGCAGAGATGGACAGGAGGATCCGCTATCAGGATCTGAAAGAGAATCTTGGCATTGCAGAAAATACAAACGCGGCTTTTGCCATGGCAGAGGGTGATTTTATCGCACTTCTGGATCATGATGATCTGCTGGCACCTAATGCATTGTATGAGATCGCGGCGGCACTGGAGGAGCATCCAGAGGCGGATGTGATCTATACAGATGAGGATAAGGTCACGACAGATCTTTCTGAACATTTTCAGCCCCATCTGAAACCGGACTTTAACCTGGATCTTTTAAGATCCAATAATTATATCTGCCATTTTCTGGTGGTAAGACGTTCCGTAGTGCAGACAGTGGGCGGATTCCGCCGGGAATTTGACGGCGCCCAGGATTATGATTTCATTTTCCGCTGTGTGGAGCAGGCCAGGGAAGTGGTCCATGTACCGGAGATCCTTTATCACTGGAGGACCCACAAATCCTCCACAGCAGATAATCCGGCAAGCAAGATGTATGCTTTTGAAGCCGGCAGACGTGCCATTGAGGGGAATCTCAAACGGACCGGAACTCCGGGAACCGTGGAGCATACTCCGGATTTTGGATTTTACCGTGTGAAGTATCCGGTGCAGGGAGAACCTCTGGTTTCTGTTATCATTCCAAACCGTGAGGAGAAAGAAACGCTTCAGGCCTGCGTGGAATCCATTTTTGAAAAAACTGCCTACAAAAATTACGAGATCATCATTGTGGAGAATAACAGCAGCTCCGAAGAGATCTTCCGGTATTACAGAAAGCTTTCGGAGGATCCCAGGGTCCATCTGATCCGCTGGAAAAAAGGCTTCAACTATTCTGCCATCAACAATTTCGGGGTGCGCCATGCCAAAGGAGATTACCTGCTTTTTCTGAATAATGACGTAAAGGTCATCGATCCGGACTGGATGTCAGAGATGCTGAGCGTGTGCCAGCGTAAGGAAACAGGTGCAGTTGGCGTCAAGCTGATCTATCCGGATAACACCATTCAGCATGCAGGCTGCGTGGTGGGAATGGGCGGAATTGCCGGGAACATGTTTGTGAATATGCCGGCAGAGCGTACCGGATATCTCCATAAGGCTTCTCTTCTGCAGGATATGAGCTGTGTGACTGCAGCATGTATGATGATGAAGAAGGAAGTTTTTCTGGAGGCAGGAGGCTTTACGGAAGAGCTTGCAGTTGCGTTTAATGATGTGGATCTCTGTCTGAAGGTGCGAAGCCACGGCCATCTGATCGTCTATGATCCGTATGTGAAGCTCTATCATTACGAATCCAAGTCAAGAGGCACTGAGGACAGCGAGGAAAAGGTCCGCCGTTTCCAGACGGAGATCGAATACATGCGCTGTCACTGGCTGGATATCCTGAAAAAAGGAGATCCATACTATAACAAAAATCTTTCTTTAACCAAATGGAATTATTCCCTGAAGCCCCTTCCGGGAATGGGAAAGAAGAAGGGATAAAGCAATGCAGGAAGTATCAGTAGTCATACCAAACTTTAACGGAATGGCATATCTGGATGGTGTTCTTTCCAGTCTTGAAAGACAGACTATCCGTAATTTTGAGGTTATACTAGTGGATAATGGTTCCACTGATGGCAGCTGTGCGTTTGTTTCGGCGGAATATCCATGGGTACACATGATACAGCTTCCGGAGAATTACGGCTTCAGCAGAGCCGTCAATGAAGGGATCCGTGCGGCACGTTCCCCATATGTGCTGCTTCTGAACAATGATACGGAAGCGGAACCGGATTTCCTGGAGGAGATGGTTGCTGCCCTGCGCAGACATAAGAAGGCATTTTCCTGTCAGGCAAAGATGATCCAGCTTCATGACAGGGACAAGATGGATGATGCCGGAAATTATTACTGTGCCCTTGGCTGGGCTTTTGCCAGGGGAAAAGGCAAGGATATCCGCCATTATGACCGAGAGCAGAAGATTTTTTCCACCTGTGCGGGAGCTGCGATCTACCGTAAGAAATTTATTGACAGGATCGGAGATTTTGATGAGGAGCATTTTGCTTATCTGGAGGATCTGGATATCGGCTATCGTGCCAGGATCTGCGGTTATCAGAACTGGTATGCTCCAAAAGCGAAGGTTTATCATGTAGGAAGCGGCACCAGCGGCTCCAGATATAATCAGTTTAAGATCCGGTATTCTTCCAGAAACAATATTTATCTTATCTATAAGAATATGCCGTTTCTCCAGATCGTGCTGAACCTTCCGTTTTTTCTGGTGGGATTCGGTGCGAAGATCCTGTTTTTTGCGTCCAAGGGATTCGGACGTGAGTACCTTGCAGGCATCAAAAACGGCTTTCAGATCAGCCGCAAAAACAAAAAAGTCAGATTTTCCATGAGGAATCTTCCGCGTTATATACAGCTCCAGTTTGAACTCTGGATCAACATTTTTAGGCGTTTTGCCGGTTAAGACATCATATTTTCACAGAATTTTTATATTTCGGAGGGAAGATTTTATTGCTTTTGAGTTTCATCTATTATAAGATAAAAGCAATGAACTTAAATGAGGTGGCGGAAATTGATTAAAGACAACCAGAAAAATTTCAGTCGTCTCCATATGCTGATCGATGTATTTGTGATCGCGGCCTCCTATGCCCTGGCCTGGTTGATCCGTTTTCAGGGAATTTTTGAACATTCGGCGGTCCAGTCCAAGACCGTCCAGGAATATATGTTTATGCTGATATTCATTATTCCGGGATATTTACTTCTTTATCAGGCCTTTGATCTTTATACACCGATGCGAATGCAGGGGCGTCGTCTCGTACTTGCCGGAATTGTGAAGGCAAATGCGTTAGGGCTCCTTATCATCATGTTTGCACTTTACAATTTTAAAGAGCTGGACTATTCCCGTCTTACTCTGGTTTCTTTCTGTGTGATCAATATCGTCCTGGAATGGTTTGTGCGTATGGTCATATTTTACATTCTCCGGGATATGCGCAAAAAAGGAATGAACCAGAAACAGGTGCTGCTGGTAGGATACAGCCGTGCTGCCGAGGAATATGTAGACAGGATCCTGCAGAATCCGCAATGGGGATACGTGATCAGGGGCATACTGGATGACAATGTGCCGGCAGGCACTACTTATAAGGGCGTTAAGGTGATCGGTCGAATCGCCAATCTGATGATCATCCTTCCATCCAGTCGTCTGGATGAGATAGCCATTACCCTGGGCTTAAGTGAGTATTATCGTCTGGAAGAGATCGTTGCACTCTGTGAAAAATCCGGCGTGCACACAAAATTTATTCCGGATTATAATAATATTATTCCGACCAAACCATATACAGAAGATATTCTCGGGCTTCCGGTGATCAATATCCGGTATGTGCCCCTGAGCAACACGTTTAATGCACTGATCAAGAGATCTATGGATATTGCAGGCGCGATCGTTGCGATCATTGTGTCCTCACCGGTGATGCTGGTGTTGTGTATGCTGATCAAGCTGACTTCGCCGGGACCGCTGATCTATAAGCAGGAACGTGTCGGGCTTCACAATCAGACTTTCCGGATGTATAAATTCCGGTCCATGGAGATCCAGAAAGAATCAGAAGAAAAAAAGGCGTGGACAGTAAAGAACGATCCAAGAGTTACCGGAATCGGTAAATTTATGCGTCATACCAGTCTGGATGAGCTTCCACAGCTTTTTAACATTCTGAAGGGTGAGATGAGTCTTGTGGGACCAAGACCGGAGCGGCCGTTTTTTGTAGAAAAGTTTAGGGAGGAGATACCACGTTATATGGTCAAGCATCAGGTGCGGCCGGGTCTTACCGGGTGGGCACAGGTAAATGGCTATCGTGGAGATACTTCTATCAGAAAAAGGATAGAGTGTGATCTGTATTATATCGAAAACTGGTCTGTGGGATTTGATATAAAGATCATGTTTCTTACCATATTCAAAGGATTTATTAATAAGAACGCATACTAAAAAGGGGAAAAGGAAAAGATGTCAAAACCTCGGAAAAAAAGCAAGAAGATTTTATTTATCCTGGAGATCGTCGTACTGCTCCTGTTTATCGGAGGTCTGTTCGTTTATGGTCAGATCTCAGCCAAACTGGATAAGATCGACATCCAGGAAACAGATCTTGCAGACCAGGATATTGTAACCAATGATCAGGCACCGCAGATGACGGGATATACCACCTATGCACTGTTCGGACTGGACCACAGAAGCAAGAATGAGAAGCTGAATACAGAGAACAGTGATACCATCATCATTGCGAGTATCAACAATGATACAAAGGCAGTCAAACTTGTGTCTGTCTATAGAGATACCCTTCTCAATGTAAAGGATGATACCTATTCCAAAGCCAATTCGGCATATGCATTTGGCGGACCGACCAACGCGGTTTCCATGCTGAATACGAATCTGGATCTGAATATCACAGATTATGTTGCCATTGATTTTAATGCGCTGGTAACTGTGGTAGACTGCCTCGGAGGATTGGACATCCCTCTTTCCTATGCGGAGATCGTTCATATGAACAATTACTGTGTGGAGACATCAGAGGAAACCGGAAAGAGCTACACACCGATCGAACTGCCGGATCCGAAGCCGGAGGATGAGGAAGCGATCGTAGATACCTATCATCTTAATGGTGTACAGGCTACCTCCTACTGCCGTATCCGTTATACTGCAAGTCTTGATATGGGACGTACCGAGAGACAGAGACGAGTGATCCAGATGATCGTAGATAAGGCGAAAAAGGCAGGACTTTCCACTATCTTTGATATTATGGATCAGGTATTCCCGATGGTCAAAACTTCTGTTTCCAAAACAGAGATCCTGAAGATGATCCCGGCTATGATCGGCTATAGTATTGATGAAACTACAGGCTTTCCCAATGATTATAAATTTGCCCAGGTAAAGGGCAGCGTTATCGTACCTACCACACTGGAATCCAATGTTCTGAAGATGCATCAGTTTCTGTATGGAGACACCAGTTACACTCCGACGCAGGATGTACTCAACAGAAGTGCCCAGATTACAAATATCGCAGGCGGAGGCGACGTGCAGGACACTGCACCTGCGGTGACAGATACACCGAATGACGCAACGGATGATTCGTACACGTGGCAGGGAGATACATCCACAGATTACAGCAGTACGGACACAAGTGATGATGCTGATTACAGCACAGACACAGATTATGATTCGGATTACTCCGGAGACGATTACAGCACAGATACGGATTATTCCGGAGACGATTACAGCACAGATACGGACTATTCCGGAGGCGATTCCGATACGGATTATAACGATTATACCGACGGAGAAGATTATTCGGAGAATGAATAAAACATCAAAATGAGCAACCAGCAGAAGGGACCATCCAGTAACGGGTGGTCCTTTCTGGACAGGAGACAAATATGAAAACATTAAAAACAGACGTGATCATCCCGGCATACCGTCCGGGAGAAGAATTTGAAAAACTGCTGGAAAGACTCAGCGCACAGAAATATCCTATCAATAAGATCCTTGTCATGAATACAGAAAAGAAATTCTGGAAAGAGACCTGGGAACAGGAATATCCGCTTGTGGAAGTCCGGCATCTTACAAAAGAAGAATTTGACCATGGCGGTACCAGAAGGCAGGCGGCAGAGCTTTCGGATGCGGAGATCCTTGTATTTATGACACAGGATGCAATGCCGGCAGACAGGGAACTGATCGGAGCACTGGTAGGAGCTCTTGCAGAGAATCCACAGGCAGGAGCCGCTTATGCGCGTCAGCTTCCAAAAAAGGACTGCAGATTTCTGGAAAAATATACCCGTTCCTTTAATTATCCGGAACAGTCCTGTCTGAAAACGGAAAAAGATGTACAGACCTACGGGATCAAAACATATTTCTGCTCCAACGTCTGTGCTGCTTATGATCACAGGATCTATGATGAGATTGGTGGATTTCCGGAGCATGCTATTTTTAATGAAGATATGATCTATGCAGGCTGGATGGTAAAAAAAGGCTATGGAGTTGCCTATGTATCAGAAGCGCGTGTATATCATTCTCACAATTACACCTGTATGCAGCAGTTCCACAGGAATTTTGATCTGGGAGTTTCCCAGGCGGAGCATCC
Source organism: Blautia sp. MSK20_18 (assembly GCF_020553125.1). Classification (NCBI taxonomy): domain Bacteria; kingdom Bacillati; phylum Bacillota; class Clostridia; order Lachnospirales; family Lachnospiraceae; genus Blautia; species Blautia sp. MSK20_18. The sequence goes on along the minus strand of NZ_JAJCGR010000009.1, from coordinate 37,478 downwards.
GGAGGTTTTTGAAGGAGTGCCTTCCGAAGGTGAGGGCATCCGGCTGGTAAAAAAAAGCATGGCATATCTTCTGAAAACAGGCCACATATGGCTGATCCCCGGACTGTTTTTGCAAAGTGTCTCCAAATACGCCGGATATTTTCTCGGAAAACGATACAAAAAGCTCCCTGAAAAAATGATCCGCTTCTGCACCATGAATCCGCAATACTGGAAAAAGAACAAATAAGAGCAGGTCACGGTTTTTTAAAAGAGATATCACAGTTTAAACACAATTCCCTGTTAAACTGTCTTTTATAAGAGAAATAAATGTTACTGAGAACGGAGTGAGCAGTAACAGATACATGCATCAGATAACATAGAAGGGAGCACCAGAGGCATGAGTGAAGAGAATAAATGGGGGACAGACTTGCCGGATGAGGATAAGAATGCTTCGGCAGAACAGAAACCGCTGACGCATCCTTATTCTGAGGGACGCAGGATGCAGGAGAGCAGACAGGACAGCGATGCAGGTGCCGGACAGAGTGAAGGCACTTCGCAGGAGAAACCAAAATACGGACATTATGAGGTGCATCAGCCTCAGGCCGGTAATTATGCCGGTGGAAATATACCGCCCAAAAAGCCGCGGAAAAAGAGAGATTTTTCAGGCAACAACAGCTTTGGAAAGAAAGCAGCCACTGCGGTGGCACTGGCTGTGATCTTTGGGCTGGTAGCCGGAGTGGTTTTTCAGGGTGTGAATATTGCAGCAGATAAATACAGAGGAAATGACAGCAATACAACGATCGGAAAGACAGAAACAGTTACCGGAACAGAGGATAGTACTGACAGTAGCTCTGCGGATTCTACTGTGAAGGATATTGTGGCAGAGAGTGGTACAGTGGCCGGTGTAGCCCAGGCAACCATGTCTTCTATCGTTGCCATTACATCTGTCAGTGTGCAGGAGATCCCAAGCTTTTTCGGATATGGAACGAGGCAGTATCAGAGTGCAGGAAGTGGTTCCGGTATTATTGTAGGAGAAAATGACAGCGAGCTTCTCATTGCGACTAACAACCATGTGGTATCTGGAGCGACTACACTTACTGTGTGCTTTGCAGGCAGTGATGTGGTAGGAGCGGAAGAAGAAACCCAGGCTATGGCAAGCAGCTCCGATGGAGATGCGGATGTGGATAACGCAGTTTCTGCCAAGATCAAAGGCACCGATGAAGAGAATGATCTGGCAGTGGTGGCAGTGGAGAAATCCGATATTCCGGATGAGACCATGGATGAGATCAAGATCGCACAGATGGGAAGCTCGGACGATCTTGTAGTCGGTGAGCAGGTGGTTGCCATTGGCAATGCACTGGGCTATGGACAGTCAGTTACCTCCGGATGGATAAGTGCCCTTAACAGAAGCATCGGTACAGAGGACGGAGAAGCCAGCGGACTGATCCAGACTGATGCAGCGATCAATCCCGGAAACAGTGGCGGTGCACTTCTGAACATGAACGGTGAAGTGATCGGTATCAATGCGGCCAAGTATGCAGACAGTCAGGTGGAAGGCATGGGATATGCCATTCCGATCTCCAAGGCAGAGCCGATCCTGGAAGAACTGATGAACCGCGAAACCAGAGATAAGGTGGAAGATTCTTCCAAGGTAGGATATATGGGAGTCAAGGCTGCCGATCTTACAACAGAAGCCATCCAGATGTATAATATGCCGGCAGGTGCTTTTATTACTGAGGTAACGGAAGGCGGCGCAGCAGATAATGCAGGGATCAAAAAAGGCGATATCATTGTGAAGCTGGATGGACAGAAGGTAAGCGGCAAGGATGACCTTGTTGATAAGCTGCAGTATTATGAGGCAGGAGAAACCATCGAAGTGGTGATCTCCAGAGCGAACAGCGGAGAGTACAAGGAACAGACGGTTGAAGTGACCCTCGGAAGCAAACCCTCTTCTGACAAATAAAAGAAAATACAGGATAACCATTTATAAACCGGGGAGCTGCATAAGAACATGCAGCTCCCCGGTTTATAAAAACTTAATTTGATACAGCCGGATTATGTGCTATAATATGCATAATAAAAACCAGAAAGGAAATGTTATGGCAGATCAGTTTGATAATAATAAAGACAATGACCAGGAGCAGAAATACGAGAAATTCTGTTTTTTATGCCGCAGACCGGAGAGTCAGGCAGGGAAGATGATCGACCTTCCTAATCATATACATATCTGTGCGGATTGCATGCAGAAAAGCTTTGATACTATGAACACCCAGATGAACAATGGAAATTATTCCGATCTTTTTAACATGCCGAATGTGAGCATGATCGATCTCAGCAGTTTCCAGAATCCCGGAAACCAGGCGAAGAAGATCAAGAAAAAATCAGAGACTCCGAAGCCGGTGATCGATCTCAAAGATATTCCTGCACCACATAAGATCAAAGCAACTCTGGATGAATATGTGATCGGACAGGAATATGCCAAGAAGGTAATGTCTGTAGGTGTATACAACCATTATAAAAGAGTTGCCACAGATACCATGGATGATATTGAGATCGAGAAATCCAATATGCTGATGATCGGACCTACAGGCTGCGGTAAGACTTATCTGGTGAAGATGCTTGCCAGACTTCTTCAGGTACCGCTTGCCATTGCAGATGCCACATCTCTTACAGAGGCTGGTTATATCGGTGATGATATCGAGAGCGTAGTATCCAAGCTCCTTGCGGCTGCAGATAATGATGTGGAGAAGGCAGAGCACGGGATCATTTTCATCGATGAGATCGATAAGATCGCAAAGAAGAAGAATACCAACCAGAGAGATGTCAGCGGAGAGGCTGTCCAGCAGGGACTTCTGAAACTTCTGGAGGGAAGTGAAGTGGAAGTTCCGGTGGGTGCTACCAGCAAGAATGCCATGGTACCTATGGTGACTGTAAATACAAGGAACATTCTGTTTATCTGTGGCGGTGCGTTCCCGGATCTTGAGAATATCATCAAAGAAAGACTGAATAAACAGGCGTCTATCGGATTTTATGCAGATCTGAAGGACAAATATGATGATGATCCGCATGTGCTGGAGAAAGTAACGGTAGATGATCTCCGTGCATTTGGAATGATTCCGGAATTTATCGGTCGTCTTCCGATCATCTTTACCCTGAACGGGCTGACGGAAGATATGCTTGTGAAAATCCTCAAGGAGCCGAAGAACGCCATTCTGAAACAGTACAAGAAGCTTTTGGCACTGGATGAAGTAAAACTGGAGTTTGAGGACGGTGCCTTACATGCCATTGCCCGTAAGGCATTGGAACGCCATACAGGAGCCAGAGCTCTCCGGGCTATCCTGGAGGAATATATGCTGGATATCATGTATGAGATCCCGAAGGACGACAATATCGGTGAGGTCGTGATCACAGAGGGATACATTCAGGGCAACGGAGGTCCGAAGATCCTTATGCGTGGACAGGAGATCCCGGCACTGGAAGGATAAGAAACAAGAAGATTCTTTAATATATAAAGGAGCGTGACAGATATGGCAAAAAGCAGTTTTTGGGATGATCTGGGAAACACACTGACAAGAAAGGCAAAGGGCTTAAGTTCCAGAGCAGAGAATCTCTATGAGATCCAGAAGATCCGTAACAAGCTCTCTGCACAGGAGCGTATGACCGAAAAGCTGATGATGGATATCGGAAAGATGATCTATACACGTTATGAGCAGGGAGAAGCCGTTGACGGTGAGACGGGAGCTATCTGCGAGGAAATCAGCCAGCACATGCTGGAGGCGGATCACTACAGAGATGCGATCGCTGCCAGTAAAGGGGAGAAGTTCTGCCCGGCCTGCCATAAGGCGGTGATGCGGGAGGCCAGCTTCTGTCCGTATTGCGGAGCGGCGTGTCCTACAGCGGAGCTGGAAGAGAAAGCTGCCGATGTGATCGAGCAGGCAGATGAGGAGCTTGAAGAGGCTGCTGAGGCAGAGGTGACAGAAGTACCGGAGACAGAAGCGGAAGAAAACGCAGAAGCTACAGAAGTGGTAGCAGATCCGGAAGAGACAGTAGAAGCGTCAGAAGTAGTAGAAACAGCAGAAACCGCAGAAGCGTCAGAAACAGAAACATCAGGATCAGATCCGGAATTGGAAGAGGAAAGAACGGAAGTGGGATCTGCAGAAACAGAGGAGCCTGCGGCTGATCCGGAAAATACAGAAACAATAGAAGAAAAAACAGAATAACCATAAGCATATAAGGCAGGCTTTCCCCAGTGGGAGCCTGCCTGAATATTATGCAGACCACAGAAATAAGGAGGGGGAATAATGTTGTGGAATTTACTGACGGCGGGAATCTTTGGTACAGACTATTATATAAAGAAAAAAATCAACACATCGGAAAAGAAAGATCTGAAGGAAAAGTGCCTGGGAGGCAGACTGATCGTAAGAAATTGCCATAATCATGGGATGATGCTTGGAATATTAAAAAACAAAGATAAAGAATTCCTGAGAGATCTTGCATCTATGGTGCTGGGCGGTGCGATCTGGGAGTATATACGTACTTTCGGAGAAAAAGGCACACGCATATCCAAGCTTGGGCTTTCCATGATCCTGGGCGGCGGTCTGAATAATTATACGGAACGTCGCAGAAAGGGATACGTCACGGATTATGTGAGCCTGAATGTGGAAAATCCGAAGCTTAAGAAGGTCGTATTTAATATTTCGGATCTTTTCATATTTACAGGTGCGCTTCTCTGGGGCGGGAGCGAGATCTTTTCTGAAAAAGAAAAATAAATAAAAAAACAGAAGTGCCGGTGTTGGGCGCTTCTGTTTTTTTGATTTTGGATAAAATAAAAAAGAATGCAGGAAATGGGACTTGAACCCACACGATCTTGCGACCACAGGCACCTGAAGCCTGCGCGTCTGCCAATTCCGCCATTCCTGCATTTTTTCAACCGGCTTGCTTCGCTTTGTTTGCTCCGCTCGTCGACTGCTCACTTATAATAACTCAGGAATGGGATAATGTCAATAGAAAAATTCAAAAAAATTAAAAAAATTCAAAAAAAATATTTTAAGTTAGTTTTATACATTTTTTTTGCATATGGTGTTGAAAAATGACGATTCCTGTGATACAATCTTGAAGATTTAGGATAAAATAAGAGAACAAAGAAAGGGAGATTGTATGAAAGCATTTCTGATATTGGAAGATGGCCATGTATTTACAGGAACTAGCATTGGTTCTGCAAGGGAAGTCATCAGTGAAATTGTCTTTAACACTTCCATGACCGGTTATCTGGAAGTAATGACAGATCCTTCTTACGCAGGACAGGCGGTGTGTATGACATATCCGCTGATCGGAAACTACGGAATCTGTTATGATGACCAGGAATCAAGGAAGCCGTGGATTGACGGATTTATTGTACGCGAATTATCACGAGTTCCCAGCAACTTCAGAAGCGTAGACACCATTCAGCATTTTCTGAGCAAAAACGACATTCCGGGAATCGCAGGAATTGATACCAGAGCACTGACTAAGATCCTTCGTGAGAAGGGAACCATGAACGGAATGATCACAGTTGATGAGAACTATGACCTGGATACAATCATCCCCAGATTAAAAGCATATACAACAGGAAAAGTGGTAGAGAAGGTTTCCTGCCGCGAAAAGGAAGTGCTTAAGGGGAACGGACCGAAGGTTGCCCTTCTTGATCTGGGCGCCAAGAAAAACATTGCACGCTCACTGAATGAGAGAGGATGCCAGGTTACTATTTACCCGGCTCTGACATCTGCAGAAGAGATCCTTGGAGACAATCCGGACGGCATCATGCTCAGCAACGGACCTGGAGATCCGAAGGAATGTACTTCTATTATTAAAGAGATCAAAAAACTTTATGACTCTGATGTACCGATCTTTGCCATCTGTCTTGGACATCAGCTTATGGCTCTTGCAACAGGCGGAGACACCCATAAGATGAAATACGGTCACAGAGGCGGAAATCATCCGGTTAAAGACCTTGAGACAGGAAGAGTATATATTTCCTCCCAGAACCATGGCTACGTTGTAGATGCAGAGGGACTTGAGGAGAAAAATATCGCACATCCTGCATTTGTAAACGTCAACGACGGAACAAACGAGGGTATGGCATATAACGGAAAGAACATCTTTACTGTACAGTTCCATCCGGAAGCATGCCCTGGACCACAGGATTCCAGTTACCTTTTTGACAGATTCATGAAGATGATGGGAGGAGAGAAATAATGCCAAGGAATAAGGACATAAAAAAAGTACTTGTAATCGGCTCAGGCCCGATCATAATCGGCCAGGCAGCAGAGTTTGACTATGCAGGAACCCAGGCATGCCGCTCCCTGAAGGAAGAGGGCATGGAGGTTGTACTTTTAAACTCCAATCCTGCTACCATCATGACAGATAAAGACATCGCAGACAGAGTTTACATCGAGCCTCTGACTGTTGAAGTCGTAGAGCAGCTGATCCTCAAAGAGAAACCGGACAGTGTACTTCCTACACTGGGCGGACAGGCAGGTCTGAACCTTGCCATGGAGCTTGAGGAAAAGGGCTTCCTGAAAGAGCACAATGTACGTCTCATCGGTACCACAGCAGCAACGATCCGTAAAGCTGAGGACCGTCAGGAATTTAAGGATACAATGGAAAAGATCGGCGAGCCGGTTGCAGCATCCAAGGTCGTAACAACTGTAGAAGACGGTGTTGCGTTTACTCAGACTATCGGTTATCCGGTTGTTCTCCGTCCTGCATATACACTTGGCGGAAGCGGCGGTGGTATCGCGCATAATGAGCCGGAGCTTCGTGAAATCCTTGAGAATGGTCTCCGTCTTTCCCGTGTAGGCGAGGTTCTTGTAGAGAGATGTATCGCCGGATGGAAAGAAATCGAGTACGAGGTAATGCGAGACAGCGCAGGAAACTGCATCACAGTCTGCAACATGGAGAACATTGACCCGGTTGGTGTCCATACCGGTGACTCCATCGTAGTTGCTCCTTCCCAGACCTTAGGAGATAAAGAATACCAGATGCTCCGTACATCTGCTCTTAACATTATTACAGAGCTTGGCATCACAGGTGGATGTAACGTACAGTACGCTCTTCATCCGGAGAGCTTTGAGTACTGCGTTATCGAGGTTAACCCTCGTGTAAGCCGTTCTTCCGCACTTGCAAGTAAGGCTACCGGTTATCCGATCGCCAAGGTTGCAGCCAAGATCGCACTGGGTTACACACTGGATGAGATCCCGAACGCCATCACAGGCAAAACATATGCAAGCTTCGAGCCGATGCTGGATTACTGTGTTGTTAAGATCCCGCGTCTGCCATTTGATAAATTTATCACAGCAAAACGTACACTGACTACACAGATGAAGGCTACCGGTGAGGTTATGAGTATCTGCCATAACTTTGAGGGTGCTTTAATGAAGGCTATCCGTTCCCTGGAGCAGCATGTAGACAGTCTGATGTCCTATGATTTCTCACATCTTTCTGATGAAGAACTGATGGACGAGCTGAACATTGTGGATGACCGCCGTATCTGGAAGATCGCAGAAGCCCTGAGACGAGATGTTTCCCAGGAGAAGCTTCATGATATCACAAAGATCGACATCTGGTTCATCGATAAGCTGGCTATCCTTGTTGAGATGGAGCAGGCTCTGAAAACTCAGAAGCTGGACAAAGACCTTCTTCTGGAAGCAAAACGTCTGGAGTTCCCGGACTACATCATCGCAGACCTGACAGGAAAGACAGAAGCTGAGATCAAAGACCTGCGTAAAGAGTACGGCATCCGTGCAGCATACAAGATGGTTGATACCTGTGCAGCAGAGTTTGCGGCAGCGACACCATATTACTATTCTGTATACGGCGATGAGCAGACAGAGAATGAAGCTGTAGAAACAAAAGATAAGAAAAAGATCCTGGTACTTGGTTCCGGCCCGATCCGTATCGGTCAGGGTATCGAGTTCGACTTCTGCTCTGTACACTGTACATGGGCATTTGCGAAAGAAGGATATGAGACGATCATCATCAACAATAACCCGGAGACAGTAAGTACAGACTTCGATATTGCAGATAAGCTGTATTTTGAGCCGCTGACACCGGAAGATGTTGAGAATGTTGTAAATATCGAGAAACCGGACGGAGCTGTTGTTCAGTTCGGTGGACAGACAGCCATCAAGCTTACAGAGGCACTGATCAAGATGGGCGTTAAGATCCTCGGAACATCTGCTGAGAACGTAGATGCTGCAGAGGATAGAGAGCTCTTTGATGCCATCCTTGAGAAATGTGAGATCCCGAGACCGAAGGGACATACCGTATTCACAGCAGAAGAGGCGAAAAAAGCAGCCAATGAGCTGGGTTATCCGGTACTTGTCCGCCCGTCCTATGTACTTGGAGGACAGGGAATGCGTATCGCTGTCAGCGATGAGGACGTGGAAGAGTACATCGGAATCATCAACCAGATCGCACAGGAGCATCCGATCCTTGTTGATAAGTACCTGATGGGTAAAGAGATCGAGGTCGATGCAGTATGCGACGGTGAGGACATCCTGATCCCTGGAATCATGGAGCACATCGAGCGTGCAGGTATCCACTCCGGAGACAGTATTTCCGTATATCCGGCACAGACCATCAGCCAGAAAGCAAAAGATACCATCGCCGAATACACACGTCGTCTTGCACAGGCACTTCATGTTATCGGTATGATCAATATTCAGTTCATCGTTGTAGGCGAGGATGTATATGTGATCGAGGTTAACCCGCGTTCCAGCCGTACAGTACCGTACATCAGCAAGGTAACAGGAATCCCGATCGTTCCGCTTGCAACAAGAGTTATCCTTGGACATAAGATCAAAGAGCTTGGTTACACACCGGGACTTCAGAAAGAAGCAGAGTACTTTGCAATCAAGATGCCGGTATTCTCCTTTGAGAAGATCAGGGGCGCAGATATCAGCCTTGGACCTGAGATGAAATCCACAGGTGAGTGCCTTGGTATTGCTAAGACCTTCAACGAGGCTCTTTACAAAGCCTTCATCGGAGCCGGAATTCGTCTTCCGAAGCACAAACAGATGATCATCACTGTAAAAGATGAGGATAAGAAGGACATCATTCCGATCGCAAAACGTTTCGAAGCTCAGGGATACCGTATCTTTGCAACAAGAGGTACTGCAAGCGTACTGACTGAAAACGGAATCAAGGTAACACGTACCAACAAGCTGGAGCAGCCGTCTCCGAACCTGATGGACCTGATCCTTGGCCACAAGATCGATGTTGTTATCGACACACCGCCACAGGGTGTTGAGCACCAGAAGGATGGTTTCGTGATCCGTCGTAATGCTATCGAGACAGGTGTCAATGTGCTTACAAGTCTTGATACTGCAGAGGCTCTGGTCACAAGTCTTGAGAATACAGACCTGAACCACCTGACTCTGGTAGATATCGCCACCATCGACAATCGATAAAAAATTGTAAATTTTGTGAAATAAAAAATTAAAAGTTTACGAATTGTCAAATATGTAATATACTGATAAGGACGGGGCCGTCGTTCACATACCGGCCCTGTCCTTATCTTGCTTTTAGAAAGGAGTTAACATGATTTTTATAGAATTACTGAAGGTTATCCTTCTCGGTATTGTGGAGGGAATCACCGAGTGGCTTCCGATCAGCAGTACCGGACATATGATCCTTGTGGATGAGTTCATCAAGCTGAATGTATCCGAGGCATTTATGGAATTTTTCCTGGTGGTGATCCAGCTTGGCGCGATCCTGGCAGTTGTTGTACTGTACTGGAACAAGCTGTGGCCTTTTTACATAAGAAAAATCCCGAAGAAAACACAGATGGCACTGCGTAAACAGCCGGCAGTACCCAGAATTGTCCTTACTTTTGTAGAAAAATACTGTGATAGGGATAAGTGGATCCTCTGGTTTAAGATCCTGGTAGCATGTCTGCCGACGATCATCATCGCTCTTCCTTTTAATGACATTATTGAAAAGAAATTTTACAACTATGTGGTCGTTGCCATCATGCTGATCGTTTATGGTGTGCTTTTTATCGTTATCGAGAACTACAACAAACGCCGCAGACCAACCTGCACCAGACTGGATGAGCTTTCCTTTAAGACAGCGCTGATCATCGGCTGCTTCCAGGTGCTTTCCGTGATTCCGGGAACATCCCGTTCCGGATCTACCATTATCGGAGGAATCCTTGCAGGAACATCCCGTACAGTTGCAGCAGAATTTACCTTTTTCCTGGCAATTCCGGTTATGTTCGGAGCAAGTCTTCTGAAACTGGTCAAATTCGGTTTTGCCTTCAGCTCCACAGAGCTGATCATCCTGATCGTAGGTGTTGTGGTATCCTTTGTGGTATCTATTCTTGCCATCAAATTCCTGATGGGATATATCAAGAAACACGATTTTAAAGTATTCGGCTGGTACAGGATCATCCTTGGTATCCTGGTGCTCGGATACTTCGTTGGAAAAACATTTTTAGCATAAAACTGCAATCTGGAGGTAATCATTATGAAATATAAGAAGCTTTTGATCGTACTGACAGCAGTGACGGCGCTTGGTATTGCCGGCTGTGGAAAATCATCAAAGGAAACAGCAGAGGTGACACCAACACCGGTTCCTACAGCCGCACCTACGGCTGCACCGGCTACATCCACACCGCTTCCCACATCTACACCTGCACCGAAGCTGATCGGTGTAAAGACCAGTACTGCAAAATTTGTTTATCTTACCAACAGCACGAAGGGAGAGATCCGTGAGATCTATCTCCGCGCGGCAGGAGGGGAAGAATGGGGCAAAAGTCTTGTTCCTGCAGAAGCTACCATCAAAGATGCGGAGCAGGTGCAGATGTATTACACCCCGGATTCTGCAAGAGATGCCATCTATGATATGAAGATCGTAGACGGAGACGGAAATGCCTATGAGATCTACAGTGTACAGCTGAGCGATATGGAAAAGGCAAAACTGATGATCGATAACGGAGAAGCATACCTGACCTATACAAGCCTCAGTGACAAGAGTGAGAAGAGCACTATTGGCAATGTGGAAACGGATAACAGTGAGGCGGACAGCAGTGATTCCGCAGACAGCACAGATGCTTCAGATCTGACAGACAGTTCTTCCGGTATCACGGATACTTCTTCCGACAACAGCGATGGAAGCTATGACAACAGTGATGATGGAAGCTATGATAACAGTGATGACGGAAGCTACGACGGCAGCGATGACGGAAGCTACGACAACAGCAGTGATGATGGAAACTATGACAGCAGTGATGATAGCGGCGACTATGTAGATGACAGCAGCAACAGCGGAAGCGGTGACGATTCTCTTGACAACAGTACAGATACAGATGACAGCGGAGACGGAGAGATTGTCTGGGATGATAACGGAGACTGGTCAGAGGAATAAACCGGGATCCTGTAAACAGAGGGAAACATGGAACAGACATTTCTTGAAAAACTGAAACGAGTAAAACCTGGGGATCTGCTTCACATCATCAAGTTTATCCTGGCATTTCCCATTGCGATGGTCTACAGACTTTTTCGCAGGGATCTCTGGCTTCTCTGTGATACAGAGAATGAATGCCGGGATAACGGATTCTGGCTGTACAAATATCTGAGAGAAAATACCAGTGAGGATGCAGTGTACGCCATCAATAGAAAATCTCCGGATTATGCCCGGGTAAAAGATCTGGGACCTGTGATCCAGTATGGAAGCTTCCGCCACTGGATCTACTATCTGGCTGCATCAAAAAATATCAGCTCCCAGAAAATGGGAAAACCAAACGCAGCCATCTGCTATGTGCTGGAGGTTTACGGAATCCTACGGAACAAGCGGGCGTTCCTGCAGCATGGGATCATTACGGCAGATCTTAGTTTTCTGTATTATCCCCATACAAAAATGAGCCTTTTTGTTACCAGTACCTATGATGAGTGGAAATATGTCAATGACCGGTACGGATATCCGGAAGGCTATGTGCAGGAGCTGGGACTGTGTCGTTTTGACCAGCTTCATGATATGAAGGTAAAAAAGAACCAGATCCTGATCATGCCGACCTGGCGTATGTATATCCGCAATGAGATCTCAGCCTCTGATCACGAGCTGGAAGCACAGAAATTCATGGAAACCGATTATTACCGGTACTGGGATGCACTTCTCAAGGATGAGAGACTGATCCGCTATATTGAGGAGAACGATCTTCAGATCATCTTTTATCCGCACAGGGAAATGCATCGGTTCCTGAAATATTTTCATGTGGATCATCCGAAGATCACAGTGGCGTCCTGGCCTGAGTACGATGTGCAGACACTCCTTAAAGAGTCCGCAGTGCTGGTGACTGATTTTTCCAGTGTGGCCATGGACTTTGCCTACATGAAAAAGCCACTGGTCTACTACCAGTTTGACAATGAAAAATTCCGGCAAAGTCATCATCAGATCGGGTATTTTGATTTCCGGAAAGATGGCTTCGGTCCGGTATGTGTAACGGAACAGGAAGTAACGGACTGGCTGATCCGCCTGCATAAGCAGGGATTTGCCAATGAAGAGATCTATCTGGAAAGACACGGAAAATATTTTGATCTGTGGGATACAAAGAACTGTGAAAGAAATTACAAAGCGATCAAAGAAATGTAACAGGTGGTGAAAAATTGCAGCAGTTAATGGAAGCTCCGGCGGAGATCAAGGTAAAAACCAGGAAATTTTCGCTGACAAAAGGAACCATAAAGATCAGTTTTGAGCTGGAAGGATCCAGAGGAAGAATCCGTTCCCTGAAGCTGAAACAGCGAAATGCAGTGCTGGATACAAGTTTTCCTTTTGAAATGCAGACAGCAAAAAAAGGAAATACGATCGTGTATCATGCACAGATCAATGTAGATCAGTATCCGATGGAAACCGCATTCTGGGATGTGGTGGCATCTGTGGATAAAGAAGGAAAAGGAAATTATGAGGATGCGATCCTGGGAGGCTTAAGTTCAAAACTTAAACTTAAGCTGATCCTTTTTCCAAGATGGACCAGAACCGGGGATGGGCATATGGTTTATCCCTTTGTCAACGGAGCAAGGCAGTTTACCATTCAATACCGGAAATATGATCCGAAATATGACAGCTATGCATTTATAGCAAAAGAATTTCTTGCATTATTCTGCTATTTTATCCTGAAACCTTACTGGGATCATAAGAAATTATGGCTGATCTGCGAGAAATACTGTACAATGGCACAGGACAACGGCCTCTATTTTTTCCGGTACTGTATGGAGCATGCACCGGAGAAGGACAGAAGTCGGATTTTTTATGTAATAGATAAAAAATGTCCGGATTATCAGGCTGTAAAAGAGTATGATGCCAATGTGATCCAGTTCATGTCATTTAAGTACATGATCTATCTCAGCGCTGCACGGTATCTGATATCTACCGATGCGATCCGGCATTTTTATATCTGGGATTCGCCCAACAGCATCTACAAGGTTCTGTATCAGGCACGGAAGAACATTGTATTTCTCCAGCATGGAGTGATGGGCTTCAAGCAATGCCACAGGACCTTTCATAAAGGCGGAGGCAATCAGATGGCACTGTTTGTGGTGTCTTCGGGTTATGAACAGAAGATCATCCATGATTATTTCGGATACGATAATGAAGAGATCATTATCACCGGACTGGCCAGATGGGATGTGCTGGAGGACAAGTCGGATCCGGCTCATAAAGAGATCCTGCTGATGCCTACATGGAGAAGCTGGCTGGAGGATATCAGCGAGGATCAGTTCAAAAAAAGTGAATACTATCAGCGTTATAAAGCATTTCTGCAGGATGAGAGGCTTAAGACTCTTCTGGAAAAGGAAAATATCACGCTGAATTTTTATATCCATCCGAAATTCAGGGAACATATCCGGAGCTTTCAGGTGGAAGACAGGCATATCCGGCTGATCCCATTTGGGACCATGCCGCTGAATCAGCTTCTGATGAGCTGCCATATGCTGATCACCGATTATTCTTCTGTTTCCTGGGATGTCTACTATCAGGAAAAACCGGTGATATTTTATCCCTTTGATCTGGAAACCTATGAGAAAGTCCAGGGAAGCTATATGGACTACAAAAAAGATGTTTTCGGAGATCTGGCATGGGATCAGAACCAGCTGGTAGACCTTATCGAAGAATATGCGAGGAACGGATTCCGTGAAAAACCGGAATTTTCAGGAAGAAGAGATGAGCTTCTTCCCTACAGGGACAATGACAACAGCAAACGAATCTATGAATATATAGCCAATGCTCAAATACCGGACAAACTGAAAAGAAGGCTGAAAGAGAAAAAATTTTAATGTAAGGATACAAAAGGAGCAATATGAACAGGGAGTATGAATTTTCAGTAGTTGTTTTTGCAAAAGATACCGCAAAGCTTTACAGAACCTTTAAAAATGTACGTGAGGTCACACCGGAAGGAACGGTACAGATCCTTGCAGTATGCATTGCAGGAGATATGGATATTCCTGATGAACGGGACATGCGGGAGCTGGAGGAAGCCGGAGAAAAGGAGAAAGAGCTCAAGGACGAAGAGCTGGATAAGATCTACGGAGAGTTCAATCCGGATGATCCTCGTTTCCGGGAGATGCTGGATGACCGGGATCTTTTATATATTGACGGACTGGAATGTGGGGATCTTGTGGCGGAGCTGAAGGATAAGATAGCCGGAAGCTATGTTGTTTTTGCAAAAGCCGGAATCCGTTTTTCCCCAAAATCCAGTGCAGAGATCAGACGCTGCTTTGAGGAAGAAAACAGAGATGTTGTCCTAACAAAGATCCGTGGAAAAGGAAATATCTATGTGCGGGAGCATAATAATTACTGTGACCGTTTCACCGAAAAAACAACGCTGGATAACAATGTATATCTTCTGCATCAGCTGTATACCGCTTACACATTTGCCGCAGATCAGGTGAAATGGGTATCCGAGATCCGTCCGGAGATCTGGTATCTGGATGTGATGACCATGGTATATCAGTCCGTTGTAAGCTGCCGGAGTCTGGGAGTGGCTTTAGGGGAAGATATCTATGTGCAGATCCTTGCGGACCATCTCATGGTGGAGGACTGGAAGAATATGCTGCAGGATCCGGACCAGCTGGAGGTATTTTATCAGGAATTTTTCCGAAAGATCGCAGACTGCAGAATAAAAGAAAATCCTGTTCATGAAAAAAATGCAGATTATGTGCTGCTGTATTACAGCGCAAAAATAGCTGATATCATATTTGATAACGAGAAGCTTGATGAAGAGAAAAAGTGCAGATATGAGGAAGGTATCGAAAGCTTCCTGAAGCAGATGGAGTTTCCGGAGATCGTGATGTCCAATCAGCATATCAGCAGGGCAAACAAAGTATATCTTCTCCGAAAATATTATCCGGATATATGCAAAAAATTTCCGGATCAGGCAGACACGATCCTGAATCCCATATATGACAATCTCCGTGTCAAGATATTCCAGCCGGAAAAAGACCAGCTGCACTGTGAATTTTCCATTGTGGAGCCTGTGAGCAGGACAAACCGTGCATATATGATGACTGGTGGCAACACCTATGAAGCCAGATGGAAATATACACTGGAAAGAACCGGCTGGTGCAGAGAAGAAAGTGCCGTTGAGAAGCTGTATATCGTGGACATTCCGCTTTCCGAGATCCGGGAGTTTATCAGCTGGGGCACAGGCACAGATGGACATATAAATAAAATGTACAATATTTCCTACGGAAAATATGTGCCATTTACAAAGAAGCTGCCGCTTTTCCTGCATATAGAGGATAAGCTTCTGTATCTTAACGAAAAAGTCCGGATGATCCGTGGAGAGGATCAGGAAGATGCAAAGGTTCTGGGCCATCAGTATGAAGTAACGGTAGAGCCATACAGTCAGAGTAGGGAGAAACAGCTGAAGAAAAAACGCACCAAAGCAATATTTTCTCAGGGAAAGGCCGGAAAAAAGGCAGTTCTCGTACGTAAGCTCTACGAGATGCAGAAGGCAAAGCAGAAAAAGCAGATCTGGCTGATCTCCGATCGTACAACACGCGGAGATGACAACGGCGAAGTGATGTTCCGCTATCTCTGCGCCAATCCGGACCCTACGGTGGAGCCGTACTTTGTAGTCAACAAGGATACACAGGATTATGTGGAAATGAAGAAGCTTGGAAAGGTTGTGGAGCCTTTCTCCTGGAAGCATAAGCTTCTGTTCCTGCTGAATGAATTTTCACTGTCCTCCCAGGCTAACAAACCGGTGATCAATCCTTTTGGAAAGCTGGAGTATCTGTACCGCGATATCATCTATGATAAAAAGCTGGTATTTTTACAGCATGGTGTGACCAAAGACAACCAGTCCAAGTGGCTGAACAAATACAACCGTAATCTTTTCGGATTTATCGTCAGCACAAAGCCGGAATATGATTCTGCCTTTACCTATGACTATTTTTATCCGGAAAAAAATATCTGGCTTACGGGAATGCCGCGTTATGACCGTCTGGTCCATGATGAGCGTAAGTATGTGACGGTGATGCCTACCTGGCGCAAAAGCCTTTCCTCAGGAACCGATGCCAGAGGGGTATGGCAGCTTGGAAAAGAATTTCAGGAAAGCGAATATTTCCATTTTTATGATGATCTTCTCAACAACGAAAGACTTCTGGGAGCGGCAGAGAAGTACGGATATACCATCTGCTTCATGCCTCACCCAAATACCATTGACGGTCTGCATATGTTCCGTCATGATCCACGGGTAAAATTTATGGATTCGTCTTATTCCTACAAGGACATTTTTGCCCAGACAGATCTGATGATCACGGACTATTCTTCGGTTGCCTTTGATTTTGCATATTTGAGAAAACCCATCGTATACTCCCAGTTTGACAGAGACAGCTTTTTCAGTGGCGCGCATTCCTACACAGAGGGATACTTTGACTATGAGAGAGATGGCTTCGGAGAGGTGGAGCATACACTGGACGGAACTGTGGACCGGATCATCGAATATATGGCAGACGGCTGTCAGATGAAAGAGGAATATCGGAAACGAATGGATGAGACCTTTGCATTTAATGACCGTAACTGTTCCAAACGAGTTTATGAGAGGATCATCGAGAATCGGTAATATGGAGGTTGGATTTTGGAAGGAAAGCAGGCAATAAAGTTTGATAAATATAATTCTCAGGCGATGAAGGGCATTGCCATTGTTATAATGCTGTTCCATCATATGTATCTGAGTCAAGACAGATTTGAGGGGCTGAATGTTGTTTTCACTCCGTTTTCAGCAGATCGGATCATGTATCTGTGCAGAACATTTAAGATCTGTGTACCGATCTATGCATTTATTTCCGGATACGGACTGTATCTCAGTTACAGAAAAAATAATTCTACACCTGGCAAGTGGACAGCCAAAAGACTGATAAAAACAATGGGAGGGTTCTGGATTATATGGGGGCTTTCTGTTGTGAGCTCACAGCTTTATAACGGCTATGCCGTGGCCAGATATTTCGGAAACGGAAGTATTGCCAAAGGTGTTAGCGCAATGGTGCTGGATTTTTTTGGTCTGGCGAAACTTTTCGGAACTTCGACTCTGAACGGAACCTGGTGGTATATGAGTGCGGCGATCATTTTTATCATCTGCGTGCCACTGTTTATGATAAAGGAAGAATATCTGGTATTTATTCTTGTGGCTGTTGCGGCATTTCCACGGATAATTTCCCTGGAGGTTATGGGAATTACGGGTATTTATGCATTTTTACCGGTATTTCTCATGGGAATGTGTGTAGCCAAGTATGATCTGTTTAACCGATGGTTTAAGATATGGAATGCTGGAATGAAGCATGTTTTCAAATTTCTTCTGGAGCTTCTTGCGGTGTTTATTTTGTATAAAGCGTACAGAACTTTGCCGCTGACGGTATACAGTGAGATCCACTGGGGTGTGTATCCAATTGTATTTATGGCATTTTGCTGCGAATTTATTAATGTCATTCCGGGAGTGCGACAGATTTTATTGTTCCTCGGAAAACATTCCATGAATATATTTCTGATACATACATTTATAAGAAAATCTTCTTTTGTGTATGTGAGTGGATATTTTCTGACCAATACACTGACGCTTCTGCTGGCTTCACTGGCAGTGTCCATAGCGCTGGAATGGCTGAAAAAGGTAAGCGGATACAACCGCCTGATCCAGAACATCTGTGTGAAAGCAGAACAGATTATATAAAAATATAAAAAATCCTGAATTCTGATAAACATCTTTTTTACCGGACAGAATAGATGTCCGGGCTTCTGATATATATCAGCATTCAGGATTTTTATTGTATAGAAACAGGCTCAGATAGAAAAAATTTCTCCTGTATGGCTTGTATCATATCCTGTCTGGAGGGACAGGAACCGGCGGAAAGGTTCGGATGCAATGGTTTCCGCTACGGCCTGAAAGCCGGGGGTGCTCAGATTTTTGGTCTGCATAACCAGGAAGAGTGATTCCTGGCAAACAGGAAGAAAATCCAGCTCCGGAAAGCTTCTCGCTACACAGGCCTCGCCAAGAGCTATGTCTGCCTGTCCGCCAGCCACTGCAGCAGCCGTGGAGTGATCGGTAACAAGCTCATTTCGATATCCGGATATGGAATCCGGTGAAATTTCGGAAGACAGAAGTGTACGGTCAAGAAGGATACGACGGCTGCTTCCTTTTTCGCGATTCACAAAAATAATATCTGCCCGTGTAAGATCAGAAAATCCCCGGATATTCTTGGGATTTTCTTTTTTTACATAGAAGCCGACAGGATATTGACACAGAGAGATCACAGTCAGTGGGATACCGGGTATAAGGCTATGGATATCTTCCGGTGAGGCGGATGCACAGGCAATGTGGACTTTTTCAAAATAGAGAGAATACAGTCCGTTGTAGGTGTTCATGTGAGACTGCAGAACCGGCAGATTGTCTGGGTGTGTGGGAAGCTGATTCAGGAGAAGATCCAGAGCCGGAGAAGCCTGTCCGCTGATGATCAGTCCACTGGAATGCAGAAGATAATCCCTTTTCAAAAGAGAACTCTCCGGCTGGTGATCATAAGACTGAGCAGAAGACGCAGAACATTCCGAACCCTTAAGATACTGAGACAGCTGTTCCTCGCTGACCCGCAGCTGTTTGCCGACTTTGGAGGAGGAAAGCTCTCCGCGTTTGATCAGGTCATATACTGTGGATTTTTTGATCTTTAGTTTATCTGCAACTTCCTGTGCTGTGTAGACTTTATTCATCGATACCTACCATAACATTGGTTGCCTTAATCACTGCGTAAGCATCAGAGCCTACTTTCAGTCCAAGTTCTTCCACCGCCGCACAGGAGATGGTAGCAGTGATGATATTTCCACCACCGATATCGATGGAAACGATGGAATTTACAGCTCCCTGGTTGATGTTGATGATTTTTCCTTTTAACTGATTACGTGCACTGAGTTTCATAAGTAATTCTCCTTTTCTTGAATATTGAATGAACCGGATCAGGCAAGTTCTCTGCTTCCGTTGTGCAGAGCAATGAACCTTGTGTGGGATTTGTCTGTATCAGGAGTGCTGTAAGCCACTCATGATAAGAAACGAAGCGGATCGTGAACATCCGCCTGGCTTGTCAACTATGTATTTATGATAGCACTTGTAGAGAAAAACAGCAATGCCTTATAGCTTGACAAGAAACTTTCCTTTCGGTAAAATTAAACAAAACCATTCAAAACTAAACAAAACTGAACGAAACGGAAAAGGAGAGAAACAAAAGATGAAGAAAAAAATCTTAGCAGCCCTTACCGCGGGAATTTTAACAACAGGCCTTATGACCGGAACTGTTTTTGCGGCGGACACAGAAGTGAAAGGTGATGAGAACCTGAAGGGAGAGGTTTATGCATTTATTGCTGCCAGCCTCAGCAATTCCATGGAGGAGATCCAGAAGGATTTCAATGAGCTTTATCCGAATGTAACGATCTATTACAGTGCAGACAGCTCAGGTACACTGCAGACACAGATCGAGGAAGGTGCACGCTGTGATCTTTTCTTTTCAGCAGCAGATAAACAGATGGATGCCCTCACAGAGGAAAAACTGACAAAGGAAGACACCGTTAAGGATCTTCTTGAGAACAAAGTCGTTCTGATCAGACCAAAGGACGGAGAGACAAAGGTAACAGGATTCGAGAATATCACAGACGCTGAAAATATGGCGCTTGCAGGAGAGGATGTTCCGGTGGGACAGTACGCCCGTGAGATCTTTAACAATCTTGGGATCCTGGACGATGTAAACAAAATGGAGATCAACGAGTGCAAGAATGTAACGGATGTACTTGCAGCAGTCAGTGAAGGAAGTAATGAGGTTGGTGTTGTATATGCGACAGATGCTGCGTCTGTTACTGATAAAGTAGATATCATCGCAGAGGCGCCGGCAGACAGCCTTAAGACGCCGGTTCTTTATCCTGTGGGACTTATCGAGGACAAGGAAGCATCGGAAGACGATACCAGGGCAGCAGAGGTTTTTCTCGATTATGTAGAGTCTGACGCAGCGATCAAGGTATTTGAGGACTATGGATTTACAGCATATGAGGCTGAGGATTCCGAGGATGCCACAGAAGCTTCTGCAGACAACACGGAGGCTGAGGACAGCACAGCTTCCGCAGACAGCACATCCAAATGAGTATGATGTAGAAAACCGGCAGGCAGTAAATATTGAAACACAGTAAATGCCGGCACAGGAATGAAATATGACAGAATTTTTGAGAGAAATAAACTGGAGTCCTCTGTGGATTTCCTTAAAAACAGGTCTGGCAGCCACAGTGATCGCTTTTTTTATGGGAATATTCTGCGCCCGGAAGATCATGAAGCTGAAGCCGGGAGCCAGAGCAGTACTGGACGGGATCCTTACTCTTCCGCTGGTACTTCCTCCTACAGTGGCTGGATTTTTTCTGCTACTGATCTTCAGCCTGAAAAGGCCCTTCGGAAGCTTTCTTCTGGATAATTTTGATATTAAGATCGTGCAGACCTGGAAGGGCTGTGTGGTCGCAGCGGCAGTGATCGCATTTCCGCTGATGTACCGCAATGCACGGGCTGCTTTTGAACAGGTGGATATAAATCTTATCCATGCAGGTCAGACTCTGGGGATGAGCGACAGCCGGATATTCTGGCGGGTAGTCATGCCGGCGGTAGGACCGGGGATCGCATCCGGAACAGTGCTGACATTTGCACGTGCGATCGGAGAATATGGCGCAACCTCCATGCTTGCCGGAAATATCCTTGGAAAAACCAGAACAGTTTCTGTTGCCATTGCATCAGAGACAGCAGCCGGAAATTACGGAACTGCAGGCTTCTGGGTCGTTGTGATCGTGCTGATCTCCTTTGTGATCGTAGCGCTGATCAATATCGTATCCGGAAGAGGTATGAAAACAAGAAGGTGGATCTGATGGCAGTCAAAGTAAATATCGAAAAAAACTTCCGTGATTTTTCCCTGAAGGTAAATTTTGAAGGCAGTTCGTCAGCCATTGGGCTTCTTGGTGCTTCCGGCAGCGGAAAAAGCATGACCTTACGCTGTATTGCAGGAATCGAAACACCGGATAAGGGAAGGATCGTTATCAATGGAAAAACAGTGTTTGATTCTGAAAAAGGGATCAATTTGAAACCGCAGAAGCGACGGATCGGATATCTGTTTCAGAATTATGCGCTGTTCCCAACCATGACAGTGGAACAGAACATCCGCTGCGGTTATCGTGGGGAAAAATCCTCCGCCAGAGAAAAAGTGGCAGATCTGATCCGGCGATATCATCTGGAGGGGCTGGAGAAGCGCCTGCCCTCACAGCTTTCCGGCGGACAGCAGCAGAGAGTGGCACTGGCCAGAATGATGATTGGAGAGCCGGAAGCTATTCTTCTGGATGAGCCGTTTTCCGCACTGGACGGTTACCTGAAGGATGTGCTCCAGCGGGAGATGCAGGATTTCCTCAAGGACTATCCGGGAGATATGATCCTTGTGACACACAGTAGAGATGAGGCCTATAAATTCTGCAGGGAGCTTTCCATTGTACATGAAGGCAGGATCCTTGTGACCGGGGAGACGAAGCAGCTGTTTGAGAGACCGGGACTTCTGGAAGCGGCAAAGCTTACCGGCTGTAAGAATTTTTCCAGAGCGGAGAGGCTGGGATCTCACGAGATCTATGCGGCGGACTGGAAAATGAAGCTCCATACCGAAGAAAACGTAGATGAGGACATTACTTACGTAGGGATACGCGGCCACTGGATCCGCCCGGAATCAAAGCCGGGTGAGAACTGTATGGCAGTGCGGGTAGACCAATACATAGAAACTACATTTGAACATCAGTATATGATCCGGAACAAAGCGGACGAGAATGCTGCCGGATTATGGTGGATGCGTCCCAAAAACAGCTTTACGGAGGATCCGGATAAAGATCTTCCGGAATATCTGTATCTTCCACCGGAGCATCTGATGCTGCTGAAATAAAGAAAATCCCGGAAACAGACATTATCTGCTGTTTCCGGGATTTTTTGTGCACCTGCATTTTTGATGGATTTTTGCAGACAGGAGCTATTTTCCGTGATTTCCGGAATAGGTGATGTAATCGGACACCATCATGGCAAGCTTGAAGGCTAGTGCATCCTCAAAGGTACGGATATCCAGGCCAAATCGTTTCTGCAGCTTTTCAAAACGGTACACCAGAGTATTCCGGTGCACATAGAGCTGTCTGGAGGTTTCAGAAAGGTTCAGGTTATTTTCAAAGAAGGTCCGGATGATATTGAGGGTTTCGTCGTCAATAGATTCCAGGGATTCTTCTCCGAAGATCTCGCCTACAAACATGTTGCAGACCTGAGTGGGAAGCTGATAGATCAGACGGCCAATGCCCAGGCGGTTGTAACCGAAAACGTTTTTGTCAGCATAAAAGATCTTGCCGACCTCCAGGGCAGTGCGGGCTTCCTTGTAGGCATCGGAAAGCTCCATGATATCATCTGCAACATTGCTGTAGGAAACCCAGGCAGAGGTCATGGCCTCTGTATTGAGCATATCTACCAGCATGCAGGCGATACCCTCCAGCTCTTCGTAGCTTTCGGTGTTCTGAAGCTCACGTACTACGATGATGCCGGAATCATCCAGTGCAGTGATAAAATCCCGTGTACGGGCAGAAAAGATGTTACGGATGGTAGCCAGGGCATTTTCGTCCTTGTGCTGCTTGGTTTCCACAAGAAATACCGCACGGCGGGCAGTAGGTGTGATATGAAGACGGGCAGCCTTGTTAAAAGCCTCTACCTGGGAATAGCGGTTCAGGAGAAGATTCTGCATAAAGGAGTTCTTGTCTGTTTTTTCCGTATAGGCGGTTAGGAGACTTTCTACCTGGCAGACAGCAAGCTCTCCGATGGTAGAAGCCTGCTCTCCGGAGCCCCATACGATCAGAAGCATATTGCTCTGAGGTGCGTTGTTCAGCTTGTACAGACTGCAGCTGTGATTGGAGATGCATAAGGCAGGATCCTCCCGGAACTGAGCAAGCTTTTCAGAAGAAGGAAGCCGGCGATCCCCTGTGGAAATGTATATCTGGTCATTTTCATCCAGAATACAGAAATCAAGACCGCTGATCCGGTTCCAGTCATCCAGAGATTTTTGAATTGTTTGCTGTATTTTCATAAAAAGCGTCCTTTCTGATGTAAAATAAAACTAGTGAAATAAAAAGAAACCCCGGGAAATCATATCCCCGGGGTTACATTCTGTTTTTATGATTCGACGAGAATTAGTTTGTGATAGTAAGCTCTGTCTCTTTGTCGAAGAAGTGAGCTTTCTCCATATCGAATGCAAATCTGATCGGATCACCGGTCTTAGCTGTTGTACGAGGATCAACTCGTGCTGTAACCTGAGTTCCGTCAACATCGAAGTACAGGAATACTTCAGCACCAAGAAGCTCGTAAACTTTAACTACGGAGTTCATTGGTTTGCTTGGAGATGTCTCAAGGAACATCTGAGAATCATGGATATCCTCAGGACGGATACCAAGAACAACTTTCTTTCCAACATAGCCTTTGTCTTTCAGGACTTTAGCCTTAGCTGCCGGAACGATAACCTCATGCTCACCACCGATCGTAGCAACTACATTGCCGCCTTTTTCGGAGATAACAGCATCAAGGAAGTTCATCTGCGGAGATCCCATGAATCCTGCAACGAAGAGGTTGCCTGGTTTCTGATACAGGTTCTGTGGTGTATCAACCTGCTGAACAACACCGTCTTTCATAACAACGATTCTGGTACCAAGTGTCATAGCCTCTGTCTGGTCATGTGTTACATAGATGATAGTAGCGCCAAGTCTCTGATGGATCTTGGAGATCTCGATACGCATCTGTACACGAAGCTTAGCATCCAGGTTGGAAAGAGGCTCATCCATAAGGAATACCTTAGGATTACGAACGATAGCACGTCCCATAGCAACTCGCTGTCTCTGACCACCGGAAAGAGCCTTCGGTTTACGATCAAGAAGCTTGTCAAGGTCAAGGATTCTTGCTGCTTCACGAACAGCCTTGTCAATCTGGTCCTTCGGAACTTTACGAAGCTTAAGTCCGAATGCCATGTTATCATAAACTGTCATATGAGGATACAGAGCGTAGTTCTGGAATACCATTGCGATATCACGGTCCTTAGGCTCAACATCGTTCATGACTTTGTCACCGATCTTAAGTGTACCACCGCTGATCTCCTCAAGACCTGCGATCATACGAAGTGTTGTAGATTTTCCACATCCGGATGGTCCTACGAAGATGATGAATTCTTTGTCTTCGATCTCCAGGTTGAAATCTTTAACTGCCTGGAAGCCGTTCGGATAAGTTTTATTAATGTGAGATAATGATAAACTTGCCATTGTTGTTTCCCTCCAAAATTAATATATTGTTTTACGTAATTTCCTTTGCTGGTTAACAGTATATCGAAAATGAGAGAAAAGGGCTAGAGCTGAATCTTACAAAGTTTCCGGCAGTTTCTTGTCATTCTGACGAAAAAACGAAAGGGGATTTTTCGTCATTTTGTCAAAACGACGGTTTCCTATGTACAGGTTCACGAAACATTATACGGTATTCAGGCAGAATCCTCAATATGTAAAAAAAGTTCAAAGGAGTTATTTACAACTAACCTAAGTTGGAGTATACTAACTTATTAGATAAAAGAAAAGTTTTCTCAATAAAGGAGGGATCAGAATGCATATTGCAGAAGCCGAAACAGAAGAGAAAAAAACAGGATGCTACCGACATACAGAGATGCAGAGGGATCTTATTATAGAGAAACTGAAGGAGAAGGGGCTCCGCATCACCAGACAGAGAAAGATTCTTCTGGACATTATCCTGGAGGGAGAGTGCTCCTGTTGTAAGGAAATCTATTACAGGGCTTCCGCACTGGATCCGAAGATCGGTGTAGCTACAGTATACCGTATGGTCAATACGCTGGAATCCATCGGTGCTATCAGCCGAAAGAATATGTATCGCGTGGCATGCAGCACAAAAGGCGTCTGCACAGTAGAACTGGATGATGATACGATATGCCATCTGTCCGGACAGAAGCTTAATGAAGTGATCCTTGCAGGACTTCGGGCCTGTGGGGAGATCAGTGAACAGAATATCCGTACCCTGGCGCTGCTGCCTGTTCATGAGGTCGGGTGAGTATGGAAAAGCTATGGCACAATATAATAGGAAAGAAGAGGTTTGTACAGACTAAGAATTAGACAGATCAAACTATTAGTAAAAATTAACTGTTAGGTAAAAATAACTGAAAATTTAACGAATTGTGCTGAGTTCACACAAAAAACACTGGACTTTTTTTTACAGACATTTTATAATATTGAAAATATCGGGGCGGACATGAAAAATCCTCACCGGGAATCAGAAAAAAATAAAAATCATATATCAGGAGGAAATTATTATGGCAGACTTTAAATTCAAAAAATCAGGACTTTTTGCAGCAGGCGTTCTTTTCGGTACAGCAGGAATCAAGATCCTCACAAGCAAGGATGCGAAGAAGCTTTACACAGGATGCACAGCAGCTGTTTTAAGAGCTAAGGACTGCATCATGAAAACAGCTACGAATCTTCAGGAGAATGCTGAAGATATTTATGCTGAAGCTAAGGAGATCAATGAGGAAAGATCAGTAGCTGAAGAGGCTGTAGAGGATGTTGAGACAGAAGCAGAGGAAACTGCAGATGAGGATGCATTCAAAGAAACAGCAGAAGAGACAGCTGAGTAAAGAGGCGATTTTCCGTGAAATTTTATATCAAACATGAGACAAGAGGCCGGCTTCGTATCCATCTTGCTCAGAAGAGGATGAGCTACGGGCAGGCAGATACGCTGTTGTATTATCTCGAGAATCTTGATGGAGTGGTTTCTGCCAAGGTATACGAGAGAACCTGTGACGCAGTTGTAAATTATCGGGGCAGCAGAGCTGCGGTTATCCGTGGTATCAGCGAATTTCATTATCAGGATGTAGAGGTTCCTTCACAGGTGCTGCAGAGCTCAGGGAGAGCACTGAATGCAGAATATCAGGAGAAGCTGATCTCCAAGGTGATCTGCCATTACGGAAGAAAGCTTTTTCTGCCATATCCGCTGAATGCCATTTATACAACAGCTACTTCCCTGAAATATATCTGGAAGGGAATCGATACACTTCTTCACCGTAAGATCGAGGTGCCGGTCCTGGATGCCACTGCAATTGGAGTGTCTGTATTACGTCAGGACTTTGGTACTGCAGGCTCCATCATGTTCCTGCTTGGAATCGGAGAGATCCTGGAAGAGTGGACGCATAAGAAATCCGTAGGTGATCTTGCAAGAACCATGTCCCTGAATGTTGGCAGGGTATGGCTGAAGAGAGAGGATCAGGAGATCCTGGTAGAGTCCGGAGAGGTCCAGCCGGGAGATGATGTTGTTGTACGTATGGGTACCGTAATTCCTTTTGACGGAAGTGTTACAGATGGAGAGGCTATGGTCAACCAGGCTTCTCTTACCGGTGAATCTGTACCTGTATGCAAGAAAGAGGGCAGCGTTGCCTATGCAGGCACTGTTGTGGAGGAAGGTGAGATCACCATCCGCGTAAAGACGGTAGGTGGTTCCAGCCGCTATGACAAGATCGTTACCATGATCGAGGAGTCTGAGAAGCTGAAATCTTCTTTGGAGGGAAAGGCAGAGCATCTGGCAGATAAGCTGGTTCCCTATACTCTTGGAGGAACAGCACTTACATATCTCCTTACCAGAAATGCCACCAAGGCCCTTGCGATCCTGATGGTGGATTTCTCCTGCGCGCTTAAGCTTGCAATGCCGATCTCTGTATTGTCTGCGATCCGTGAGGCCGGTACACATAAGGCTACAGTTAAGGGCGGTAAATATCTGGAAGCAATGGCTGAGGCAGATACCATCGTATTTGATAAGACAGGAACTCTGACAAAGGCGAAGCCAACCGTTGTGGATGTGGTTCCTTTTGACAACAATGATCCGGAGGAGATGCTGCGTATCGCCGCATGTATGGAAGAGCATTTCCCACACTCCATGGCCAAGGCTGTTGTCAGTGCTGCCAGGAAGAAGCATTTGGCCCATGAGGAGATGCATTCAAAGGTTGAATATGTAGTAGCGCATGGAATTTCCACTACGATCGAAGACCATAAGGCCGTGATCGGAAGCTATCACTTTGTATTTGAAGATGAGAAATGTCTGATCCCGGAGGATGGCAAGGAGAAATTCGACAATATTCCGGAAGAGTATTCCCATCTGTATCTTGCCATTGACGGATGTCTTGCAGCCGTGATCTGTATTGAAGATCCTCTTCGTGAGGAGGCGAAAGCTGCTGTAGAAGCACTGCGCGGGGCAGGGATTTCCAAGATCGTTATGATGACAGGGGACAGTGAGCGTACAGCAGCAGCCATTGCCAGACGTGTGGGAGTGGACGAATATTATTCCGAGGTGCTTCCGGAGGATAAGGCCAACTTCATCGAAAAAGAAAAGGCAGCCGGAAGAAAGGTTATCATGGTAGGTGACGGAATCAATGATTCTCCGGCACTTTCCGCAGCCAATGTCGGTATCGCCATCAGTGATGGTGCTGAAATTGCCCGGGAGATCGCAGATATTACTGTAGGTGCAGATGATCTTCAGGAGCTGGTTGTTCTGAAAGAGATCAGCAATGCACTGATGAAGCGTATCAGACGCAATTACCGTTTTATTATTACCTTTAACGCAGGTCTTATCGCCTGTGGCGTTGCAGGTATCCTGCAGCCGACTTCATCCGCACTTCTGCATAATACCTCCACACTGGCGATTAGCCTGAAGAGTATGCAGAATCTGCTTCCATAGAAAATTTTTAACCGAATCAAGTAAGTCCCCTGTAGGATTGCGAATATCCGCTTGACAATAAATATAAAAAGCCGGCCAGGTTATCGAAGAGATAAGAGCTTCGTACCTGGCCGGCTTTTTTAGGCTGCTCAGACGTGGATCGCAGGTATCAGCCTGAAGGTGTAGGTGTATGAAGTAAGTTTTATTCCTGAGGAAAGGGTTCGCTTTCCAACGTCAGTCCGTTAGTCATATGATAGCGTTTCTTTTGGGTATCCGAACGGAGAGGCCGGGTATGAAGGCTTCGGTACCTGGAGGGGCTCATATGATAAAATTTTTCGAAGGTATGTGCAAAATGCTGCCGGCTGTTGTATCCGGAAGAAAAGGCAATATCCGTAATGTGCAGAGTACTGTTGCACAGAAGAAAGGCGGCCTGTTCTATACGCTTGCGGTTGATATAGGTATTGATGGTGCAGCCGTTTTTTTCTGTAAAGAGCGCCTGCAGGTAGGATTTGTTGATCCCTGCATATGCGGAGATAGCAGGAATATCAATGTCTTCCAGATAATGCTCGTCAATATAGCGGAGCGCTTTTTTCAGATAGACGATTCCCTGGGGGCTCCGGCTGGAGCGGGCGCAGAATGCAAGCTCTGTAAGCATGCGGCTGAAAAGAAGAAAGAAGAGAAATTCTTCCTTTTGTATCTGACCGGAATTTTGTTGTAAAAAGGTGAGCAGATCCTTCAGGCTGTATCCGAAGCTGCGGGAATCCGCGCCGGAGCAAAAGCCCTGGGAGGATTCCGTAAAATTCCAGAACTAGGAAAATCCGGGATCCTTTTTCAGGAGAAGCTCCAGAGCAACCGGACTTTTTTCGGGAGTAAGGGAAAATTCCAGATTCAGGATCGAGCAGGGAAAACCATCCGGAATCTCCAGCCTGTGAGGTACATCCGGCCGGATAAAGATAAATTGCCCGGATTTCAGTGGGAATTCCGTGTCCTGTGTGCCATCCAGGCAGAAAACCCGGCAGGAACCGGAGGTGATATACATGATCTCATAGCTGGAATGTGTGTGATGCTCCATATGATAATAAGGTAGGGAGAGAGCATAAAAAGCAGAAATATGGAAATATCGGGAAGAGTCCTGGAAAATATCTGGCATGAAAAAACCTCCTGAGTATACTGCGAAGCGGAATGTAAATATTTCAGCTGTAAATTGCGAGTCGGACAGATGCAGATATTCGATTAAATCGCCCTACATGTCTGACTGACTGTACTCTTTACTGTCAGCAAACAGTATATCACGCAAAAATAAATACGACAATATATTGCATTTTTACATTCAGGGGATGATACCTGTCACCTTATAAAAAAACAGATATTATACTGTGATCAAAATCAGAAAAACGGAGGGTATTTTCTATGAGCTATAAAAATGAAAACATGAAAATGATCGAATTACATGAGAATGGCCTGGAT
This sequence comes from Blautia sp. MSK20_18, assembly GCF_020553125.1. Classification (NCBI taxonomy): domain Bacteria; kingdom Bacillati; phylum Bacillota; class Clostridia; order Lachnospirales; family Lachnospiraceae; genus Blautia; species Blautia sp. MSK20_18. The sequence continues at coordinate 7,741 of NZ_JAJCGR010000009.1, read as the reverse complement.
ATCCAGTTTCGTATCCGGGAAAACGGCGTGGTAGAGCTGGCAGATTTTTCTTCACAGGAAGTAAAAAAAGCAGTCATGGAGCCGAAGGAGGATATCTGTTATCCGGCTGTTGAGATCCACAGAAGCGGCACAGGAAGCTTAAACATGCATGCCTACAAAAACAACATCAATCAGTCCTCTGTGGATTTTGTTTATGAGAACCATGAGCTGAAGGCACAGGCCGGTGGAAAAGAGCTAGAGATCGTAATGATTTCCCCGGAAAAGCTGAAGGCAGTATATCATATGCGCCTGTTTGACGGAGTGCCGGCAGTACAGACCTGGACAGAGATCATCAACGAGGGAAGCGAGGATCAGGGGCTGACCTATGTTTCTTCTTTTATGTATCAGGGAATTTCCAGAGGCGGCGAGAAGCCTTATTATAAAAAAACAGATATCTATGTGCCGTTTAACAGCTGGTGCTGTGAGGCACAGTGGCAGAAATACGATGCAGAAACGCTGAATTTAAACGGAATGGTCGTAGATGGCTTCAATCATCAGGGATATGGCCTGAACCGTTATTGTTACAGTGGAAAGGGCACCTGGTCTACCTGTGAGTATCTTCCCATGGGAATTGCCGAGGACAGAGAAACAGGGGAGACGTATATTTTCCAGATTGAAAGCTCCGGACAGTGGCTGGCAGAATATGGCTCTGCACAGGGCGGAAATCTGTATCTTGCCTTAAGCGGCGCCACAGAGCAGGAGCATGGCTGGTATAAGAATCTGAAACCGGGAGAAAGCTTTACAACCGTTCCGGCAGGGGCAGCGGTTGTAAAAGGTGGCCTGAATCCGGCAGCAGCGGCACTGACCAGATATCGGAGAAAAGTACGCAGACCGAATACGGACGATGAGAAGCTGAACGTGGTATTTAATGATTATATGAACTGCCTGATGGGAGACCCTACAACGGAGCGGGAGCTTTCCATCATTGACAAGGCAGCAGAGCTCGGATGCGAATATTACTGCCTGGATGCAGGCTGGTATGACGACGGATTCTGGTGGGACCGTGTCGGGGAATGGAAAGAAGCATCCGGAAGATTCCCCAATGGTCTGAAAGAAGTCTGCGATCATGCACACAGTAAAGGCCTGAAAATGGGACTCTGGCTGGAAATCGAGGTTATGGGAGTTGCCTGCGAACTGGCAAACAAGCTTCCGGATGACTGGTTTGTCTGTCGTCATGGAAAACGCCACATTGACAATAAACGCTATATGCTGGATTTCCGCAATCCGGAGGTACGGAAATATTGCCGTGATGTAGTAGACAGGCTGATCAATGATTACGGTGTAGAGTACTTTAAAGTGGACTATAACGTAACCATGGGATATGGAAGTGATCTGAACAGTGACAGCTGTGCAGATGCCATCCGTGAGCATTATGAATGTCTTCACCAGTGGTATGAGGAAATCTTCCGGGATCATCCTGAGCTTGTTGTGGAGAACTGCGGTTCCGGCGGACAGCGTATGGATTATGGTATGCTGAAGGTCTTAAGCCTGCAGTCTACCAGTGATCAGACAGATTATCTCTACAATGCCAATATCGCTGCCAATGTAGCCAGTGCGGTAACTCCGGAGCAGGGTGGTATGTGGGTATATCCGTATGAGGATGAAGAAGAGCATGTGATCTACAATGTAGTAAATGGTATGCTTCTCCGCCCATATATCAGCGGTATGGTATGGAAGCTGGGCGAAAATTCCATGAACCGTATGAAGGAGGGAATCTCCCTGTATAAGGAGATCCGTGAGGAAGTCCGTGACGGCGTGCCGTTCTTCCCGCTTGGTTTTGGAAATCTGAAATCTGAAGTTCTTGCTTACGGAGTGAAAGCAGAGAAGAATACCTATCTTTCGGTATGGACACCGGGAACAACAGAAGCAGTGATCCCGCTGGAAAATGCAGAGCAGGTCCGCAGAGTATCCGTGATCTATCCGAAGGAAGAGATGTGCGGATATAAGATCGAAAATGGAAATCTTGTAGTGAAGATGCCACAGGAAAAAGCGGCCAGACTGTTTAAGATCGAGATGAAATAGAAAATCAGGAAAGACCGATTTATAGGACTGAAAGAATATAAAAAATAAAACCACATCAGTAACAGAAGATTATTGAGAAAATAAAATACAGCCAGGAATATCGGATATAAGATCCGGATAATTTCCTGGCTGTATTTTTATTTATCGGATATCCGCACCCGGCTTCATGAGCTGAAGCAGGATCACCGCACAGAGGATCGCTCCGATGCCCGGAACTGCACCACCGATCCCGACAAAACGAAGTCCGGCATATTTTACGATCACTCCACCCATGGCAGAACCGGCTGCAATGCCAAAGTTAAAGAAAACCGAGATCAGAGAAGATGCCAGGTTTACACAGGCAGGATGCTCTCTGGTGGCGATCTTCAGAAAATGCATCTGCAGTGGTGAGTTCAGAAGATACATCATAACACCGAGGATAAACAGTACCAGTCCTCCGCTTATCAGGTTATGGGTGGCAATAGGCAGAAGCAGCAGACATATCGTCTGGATGACGTAGATCAGGGGCAGCAGGCGGATGCCGGTTTTGTTTGCCACCTGACCGGAGCTTACATTGCTTGTGATCGCCGCAATACCGAAGATCAGAAGCGCAACGCTTAACATGGAATCCGGAATATGAAGCTCCTGCTGTAAGATCGGTGTCAGATATGTATAGAAGCAGTAGGTGGAGGCGCCTGCCAGGAAAACGATGGCACAGCCAATGGAGATCCTTTTGTCCAGAAAAAGTTTAAACTGTTCCAGGATACTTCCGGCCTTCAGCCGGTTCTGCCGCGGCAGCTTCACAAACAGAAGCGCCAGCAGAGCCAGGGTTGCCACGAAGATCGTGATAAAAGCCGCACGCCAGCCAAAAGTTTGCGTGATAGTGGAAGCGATAGGCACACCCACAACAGAAGCAATGCTGAAGCCTGAAAAGACACCTGCGATCACACCCGGGATATGCTCCGGGATGGAAGCAACATCTTCCGCATACGTCATGGAGATGGAGACCACAGTACCGGAAACCACAGCCGTAAGAATACGGAACACCAGAAATACCGTGTAATTGACAGCAATGGCACAGATCAGATTGCAGAGCGCAAACAGTGAAATTCCCAGCATGGTAATACGAAAACGATTGTATTTTCCCACATAGGCAGCCAGAAACGGAGTGCCAAGGCCATAGGCAAAGGCAAACAGAGATACAATGCTTCCGGCCTGAGTCAGTGAAATCCCGAATCCGTCCGCAATTTCCGGCAGGATACCGATCACAGTATATTCACTGGTACCCAGGAAAAAGCTGAGCATGATCAGGCCTATAACAGCCGGATTAAAAAATCGAGCTTTGGATGATGACATGATAATAAGTCCTCCCTGAAAAAAATAAAGATCAAGTTTCTGCATCAGAGAAAACTTTTTCAACAAGAAAAGCTTCTTTGATGCGGTAAAAGAATATCACAATTTTCACCGTGTTTCTTGTTTACAGCTGTCAGATTTTTGTAGTATATTGATATCAGAAGGCGGGGAGGAGACGAGAAGATGGAAATACCGGTATTTGGAAAAGAACAGTATCCGCTGAACAGAGAGTCCGGACTTTCCTATACGATTTCGGATATTTATAAGCATGTGCCAATACATACTCATACTCATTATGAACTTTTTATCATTTCAGAGGGCGTGGCCTATCATATGATCAATGATTCCGTACAGACAGTAAGAAAAGGGGATCTGTTTTTTATACGCCCCAATGATATGCACAGCTATAACTTTTATCATTCGGAGAATTTCTGCGTCCGGAATCTGGGCTTTTCTACCCAGGTGCTCCGGAATGTTTCCCTGTTTCTGGAGCAGGAGGAAAAGATGGATAAACTGATAAACAGTGAGATGCCTGCCTATGTACATCTGGAAGGGGAAAATTTCTGCAAGGTTCTGGATGCAATGGATGCTGCGGGAAAGTTGGTGAACAGTAGCCATCCCCGGCACGCAAGATATCATGCGCAGTGTGTCATTGCGCTTCTTCTGGAGGATTATTTCTTCACATATGATGAAAAGGATCCCTGGAATCAGATGCCTTCCTGGTTGTCAGAGCTTCTCTTAAATATGTCAAAGATTGAAAATCTCCAGGAAGGCTACAAAAAAATGTGCGAGCTGGCTCCCTGTTCTCCAAGCCATCTCTGCAGGCTTCTGAAACAGATCTGTGGGAAAACGCCTACCCAGTATATCAACCAGGAGCGTCTGAAATATGCAGTTTATCTTCTGGCACAGACAGACCGGGAAATCCTGGATATCTGTGAGTGCTGCGGATTTTCCAATGTGAGCCACTTTTATCATCTGTTTCGGGAGCAGTTTGGAGTGTCACCGGCGAAATTCCGGAAGACAGTGTGAATGAGATGCCATACATTTCCGATGATGCGGTTATGGCACAGCAGAAGGGAATAAAAAAAGCCATCCGGGAGTATTAGGAAAAGAAAACAGCAGAGCTGTATGTCCCGAGATTACAGGGAATATACAATTCTGCTGTTTTATTTTATGAGATTATCTGTTTTCCGCAAGATATTCTTCTGTAAGAGCAACCGCATCTGTGATACACTGCGGGCAGCTGCAGAGAACCTTGCCTGTCTCCACACCTTTTAATTCACGGCAGATACAGGAACCGTTTTTTTCTTTGAATTTCTGGATATAGGTGCGGAGCTTTTTGTAAGTGTCACCTTTGGAGCCGGAACCTTCTTCGGTATTTCCGCGGCTGTTGGAAAGTCCGATGATCATAGCCATACCGGAAAGAGCACCGCACATTTCCATAACACTCATTCCAAGGCCGAAGCCCTCGGCAATACGGAACATCTCGTTTTCATCGATGCCAAATTCCCGGCAGAAAGAACAGGCAACTGCCTGTGCACAGTTACAGCCATTCTCGTGTAATTTTGTAGCGTGTTCAGCTTTTGTACTCATGATTTCTTATCCTCCTGATTTCAGATTGCAAGCATATTTTTGATCGCTTCCATATAGATCAGTACTGCTTCTTCCATGCCGGAGACCAGGATAAATTCATCGGCTCCGTGGATGCGGTAGTCAATTCCCTCTTTTTCAGGTCCGAAGGCTATGATGTTTTTGAGGGATTTTGCGTAAGTGCCGCCTCCGATGACCATTGGTTTGTGTTCGGTATCGCCGGTCACATCTGTGTAAGCTTTGTAAAGAGCATTTACCAGCGGAGATTCTCTTGGGAAGAATAACGGAGCAACAACCTTTATGATCTCAATACGACCGTTTTTATCTTCCAGTCTGTCCTGGCACATTTTGCGGATATCGGTCTCATTAAGAGTTACCGGAACACGGATATCGATGGTACAGGAAATGACACCGTTTTCTGTTTTGACGATTCCGTTGCATAACGTCAGATCGCCGTATTCATCTGCAAATTTCAGACCAATGCCGGAGCCGTCACATGCAGTGCCGATATGGGAGTTATAGAATTCCACAAAGTCATCTTCAAAGCCTGCTTTTGCCAGACATTCAAAGGTTACTCCTGCAGCATTGACACCGAGATGGGGAGTGCTGGCATGAGCCGGAATACCTTTGGCGTAGATGGTGAGCTCACCATTTTCTTCGGTTACCTTATATTCCTGGAGCTTCGTCTGGGAAAGTGCGGATTCCAGCTTTTCCTTCAGACCGTCCTCATCGGGAACAATGGTTGTACAGGTGTCACACATTGCATTGGATACAAAACCGCCGTTCATGGAGATGATCCGGGTGTTTTTGGAGCAGGCGATCATGGCAAGCTGACCTTTTTCACCGTGGATACACGGGAAGCTGGCATCCGGTGTGAAACCGCAGGAAAGCTCTTCTGCTACCTGATTGTAGTGATCCATACATTTGGAACCTGTTTCCTCGTTGCAGCCCATGATCAGGCGGACTCTTTTGTTCAGCTTCACGCCGTGGTCGCGGAGAAGCTTCATGGCATAGAGCGCTTCCAGGATAGGGCCTTTGTCATCAGTGGTCCCGCGGCCGTATACATGATCGTCTTCACGGGTAAGGCGGAACGGATCGTAGGTCCAGTCTCCGCCTACAGGAACGATATCCAGATGACCGGCGATGCCGACGATCTCATCGCCCTCACCCATTTCGGCATAACCGCAGTAGTTATCCAGGTTTACGGTTTTAAAGCCAAGTTCTTCGGCAATCTTCAGTCCCTCTTCCAGGGCTTTTGCAGGACCCTCACCAAATGGTTTTCCCTCGGAAGGGGTACCGAGCTGGGAGTCAATGGCAACTAGTCTGCCAAGATTTGTGAGCATTTCTTCTGATAATGCGTGGATTTCCTCTTTAATATCCATATGATTTCCTCCTGTTTACAGCGTTCCGGAAAGTGACAGGATGGAACGCTGATGTTATGAGCTCTATTATAGCATAGATTGTAATGAATGGCAGAGTGGATTTTTACCTGTTGAAGACGTACCGATCCATTCGGCGGAAGGCTTCTTCTATGCGGGAACGGGGTGAGGCCAGATTCATTCTCAGGTGACAGGGACCGAAAAACATCCTGCCGTCCTGGACGGCAACGCCGACATCCCAGCAGGCTTTTTCCACATCTTCGATTGTTTTGCCATGGGCAGTACACCAGTCGGTGCAGTCGGCAAAGAGCATGTAGGTGCCTTCCGGTCTGGAAACGTTGACACCCTTAAAGTGCCGGTCAATGTAATCACAGGCAAAGCTTACATTTCCGCTTAGTACTTCGCATAGTTCATCGGTCCATTCATAGCCTTCAGGCTGATAAGCGCCAAGCAGAGCGTGCATGGACAGAACATTCATCATATTATAATGGCTCAGACTGGACTCCTTCAAAATACGATCCCGCCACCAGCTGTTGTATACAATGTGATAGCTGCCAACAAGTCCTGCCAGATTAAAGGTTTTGGATGGAGCGTAGAAGGCCGCTGTACGCTGGCGGGCATCTTCACTGACGGACTGGCTGGGGATATGCTTATGGCCATTCAGGATGAGGTCAGACCAGATCTCGTCTGAGATGACATAGACATCATATTTTCGGTACAGCTCCATGGCTTTTTCCAGCTCCCGGCGTTCCCACACGCGTCCGCAGGGATTGTGTGGATTGCAGAGAATGGCAGCGTGGATTTTCTTTTCACGGAGTTGTTTTTCCATGTCTGCATAATCCATTCTCCATATGCCGTTTTCATCCTTTATCAGAGGAGAGTGTACGGCCTCGTAGCCGTTGTTTTTCAGGCTTGAGGTGAAGCCTATGTATGTCGGGCTGTGGACCAGGACGTTATCACCGCGGGAGCAGATGCAGTTCAGTGCACTGATAACTCCGCCCAGAACGCCATTTTCGTAGCCAATGTGCCTGGGCTTCAGACCGGTGACACCGTGGCGTGTTTCCTGCCAGCGGATGATGGCTTTATAATATTCCGGCGGGGCTTCGAAGTAACCGAAGGCCGGGTGACTGGCCCGTTCGATGATCGCCTGCTGTATGGTAGGTACAGTAGGAAAGTTCATGTCTGCTACCCACATTGGGATGGCATCGAAGCCCTCCTTCGGCGGGGCAGGAGAGAAACCATCGCCCTTCAGGCCGTCTACTGCGATGGAATCTCTGCCATGTCGGTCAATGATGGAAGTGAAGTCGTATTTCATATGAATGCTCCGTTACTGAAAACTTATAAAAAGTTATAAACTTCTATGTTTCATTCCTACTTCA
>NZ_JAJCGR010000088.1:0-1365 GCF_020553125.1 Blautia sp. MSK20_18 | reverse complement strand
AACTTATCCGGGAACTGATACAGGAGGAAGTAGATGGTAAAAGCCATAAAAGCAATGTTGATACCAAACAATGTACAGAAAACTAAGATGTTTCAGTACGCAGGTGCTTCAAGATTTGCTTATAACTGGGCTTTGGCAAGGGAAATAGAAAACTATGAAAAAGGCGGAAAATTCATTTCAGATGCAGAACTCAGAAAAGAATTTACAAAGCTTAGACATTCTGATGAATACGCATGGTTATTGAGTATTTCAAATAATGTAACCAAACAGGCGATCAAAGATGCCTGCACTGCTTATAAGAACTTTTTCAAAGGTTTGCAGAAATTCCCAATATTCAAGTCAAAAAAGAGATCAATGCCGAAGTTCTATCAGGATAATATTAAGATACAATTCAGCAATACTCATGTTAAGTTTGAAGGATTTTCTTCGAGCAGGAAAAGAAATAAACAAAAATTAAATTGGGTAAGACTTGCAGAGCATGGTCGTATTCCTACAGATGCTAAATACATGAATCCGAGAATATCTTTTGATGGGTTGAACTGGTGGATCAGCGTATGTGTGGAATTTCCTGATTGCATAGAAAAACTTAATGATGATGGGATTGGTATAGATCTAGGGATCAAAGATCTGGCTGTTTGCTCTGATGGAGCTAAGTATAAGAACATCAATAAAAGTCAGAAAGTAAAGAAACTAGAAAAACAGAAACGCAGATTACAGCGTAGTATCTCTCGCTCTTACGAGAAAAATAAGAAAGGAAAAAGTTACTGCAAAACAAATAATGTAATCAAAAAGGAAAAACTTTTATTAAAACGAAATCACAGATTAACAAATATCCGTAAGAACTATTTGAATCAGACTACATCTGAAATTGTAAGTCGAAAACCAAGATTTATTTGTATTGAAGATTTGAATGTTAGTGGAATGATGAAAAATAGACATTTATCAAAAGCAGTTCAGAATCAGGGGTTTTTTGAGTTTAGAAAGCAGCTTGAACACAAGTGCAGGTATAAAGGGATCCAGCTTATTGTGGCTGATCGGTTTTATCCATCATCAAAGCTTTGCAGTTGCTGTGGAAACATTAAAAAAGACTTGAAATTATCTGACAGGATTTATAAATGTGATTGTGGAAATGTCATTGATAGAGATTTTCAGGCATCTATAAATCTCAAGGCTTATGGAGAAAGAGTTGCAAGCTAACACTAAAACGTTAGTGCAAATATGTACGGGTACGTTAATCCGGAATTTACGCCTATGGAGAGTACAAGAACTTGTGAGTAGATAGATATTTATATCATCAAAAGCATACTCGTTGAAGTAGGAATGAAACATAGAAGTTTATAACTTTTTATAAGTTTTCAGTAACGG
>NZ_JAJCGR010000087.1:0-1519 GCF_020553125.1 Blautia sp. MSK20_18 | reverse complement strand
CAGTTCAGCAAAATCTTTTGGCTTGTAATTTGTGATATTTGATGTGTTCATAATAATTTACTCTTTTGAGTACTTTTAAACACATTTGATCACATTAGTCAACAAATTTGATTACTTAAGATATTCTCCTTTTCGCAACTGTATGGCTGCTTTTTCTTTTGTATTTTATATGTTCAGATATGTTATATCTGTCTGAAATATTTTAACCGAATCAAAGAAGTCTCCTATGTGGTTGCGAAAAGCAATAAACTGTAGGTGGGGACTTGCCTTCATCCGTTTGAATGGGAAATTATTCCGCCTGATTATCATAGCACAACTTTCTTTAGGTGAAAAGTATTCTTTGTGTTTTTGGTTTGTTTTATATAACTTTTTGTGATTTTTCAATAAAAAAAGATCGTAGTAGCTTGAACGATCTATTTTTATTTATGTGTCTGTATTAATTATTTTTCGGTGGCTGCAGATTGTCGGTTTCCACCAGTTGCCATTATTCGCATTCGCCCAAGTGCACGGGATACTGCCGGAATAGAAATTACTACGATCGTCAGTACACCTTCCAGAAGAATATAACTGTAATTGTAAATAATCGGATACAAAGCTGTCAGAGACTTCGGAAAATTATCCGGCATATAATCCATCCAATAAAGATATCCGCCAAGTGCATGGAATGCCCCTCTTGCCAGAATTGCTAGTATGTATGCTTTAAGAAGACCATGTTTTCTGGATTTTGTAAATAATCCGGAAAGCCCCATGGCTCCAAATGCCAGAATGTAATCACAGCATACCTGAAAAAATGAAAGGACATATGGCTCCTGGAGGAACTGAAAAATCCCATATACAAGATCGGTAAGAATTCCTACCTTAATGCCATACCAGTAACCGATCAGAACAATAAACAACATACTGAACAAGGTCACAGATCCGCCAAATGGCAGTTTAAATATCTTAATGTAGGAAGTTACATATGCAAGTGCCAATGCTACTGCACAGGTAACCAGCTGCTGTGTGGTAAATTTTAATGCAGATGTGTTTTTCTGAAGTAATACTGCTACCAGAATTATCAAAATCAGGACTGCAATAACAGATACGGCATATCCTGCCGTTGTGAGACCGCCTTCGGCAGTCACAAGAAAATTAAACATACTCTTTTCTTTCCTCCTTACGATTAAATTGCCCAAATCAAGTTCAAAGGTCAAAGCCTGCACCTCCTCACAGCCTGGTCAGGCTCCTTTGGTCTTACCTATTGTAGCATATGGAAAAAGAGATGTAAATGGTGGGAGATGTATGATTATATATAATAAAAACAGGAGAAAAATCCATGTACTGATTTTTCTCCTGCTTTCCTCTTTCCCTTTGTACCTTAAAAACTACATACATGCTTTGTTGATGGTTAATCAAACTTTTTGAATCAAATTTAACCTGCGTACCGATACTACAGCGGGGGGGTATCCCCGCTTCCTCGGCTTTTTGGTCAAGCCCTCACCCGATTAGTAACAGTCAGCTCCATGTGTTACCACACTTC
>NZ_JAJCGR010000086.1:0-1721 GCF_020553125.1 Blautia sp. MSK20_18 | reverse complement strand
TGTGAACTTACCCACCGCTTGCTTACGCTGAAGCGGGGGCTTCCTGCCTAAACCGGGTGACATATTATGCACGTCTGTAAGCGTGACCCCGTAGCTCGACAGGCTACTCCGGCGTTCCACCGGTAATATTGTCGGGTAACCGATAGATTGCGTATCTACACAATCATAGTAAGCAGGGAAGGCTTTTTATATCCTTCCACTGCTGGTCTAGACATATTTTCTTCAAGAATCCGGAAACCTTCTTCCAGGATATTGGCAGCTGCATTTTTGTCGCGGCTTATAACATGCCCGCATTCAGGGCATACATACACCCTGTCTTCAAGTTTCAAATCCTTGTTTATGTATCCGCAATGGCTGCAGGTCTTAGAAGATGGATACCATCTATCAACACGGATAAGAAGTTTTCCAAGTTTATTGCACAATTCTTCAAGAATCTGCGTAAACTTTCCCCATCCGATATCGGAAACAGATTTTCCAAGATTCAGGCCTTTCTTCATTGCTGCCATGTCCAGGTCTTCAATCGCAATCAGGTCATACCCTCTAACAAGCCTTACAGCAATCTGGTGAAGAAAATCGTCCCTGCGATGCTTGGCTTTCGCATGCAGACGTGCAATCTTCCGGCACTGCTTGTTGTAATTGTTAGAGTCTTTAACCATCTTGGAACGTTTACGCTGCTCCCTTGCGATACGTTTTTCTAATTTGCGGTATTGCTTCAGAAAGCGAACTTCCCGTCCATTTAGTTCATAGGACGGCCTCTTGCCAGTGGAATCTATATACAGGAACGGTACAGACATATCAAGCCCGATTCCAGAAACGGCGTCCCTGTTTCCTGTTTCAAAAAAATCCTGTAATCCGGTGGATGGTTCAATTTCTTCTGTCGGATATTCAAACGCGATGGAAAAATACCATTTTCCATCCGGTTCATGTGTGATGGTCACGTTTTTTAATGTGCCGCCAGGCGTAACTGGTCTGTGCATGGAAAGATGTATCGGTCTCGCAATCTTAGGCAGGCGTATTCCATTACCTTCTATTCTGATATTATGGTTAGTATAATTTGTCGTATAACTGTCTGTGCAGATATTCTTTTTCTTGAATCGTGGCTTCCCCTTATCTCCGGAAAAATAATCATTTCGTGCTTTTTCCAGATGGAGCTGTACATTTGCCAGATTGGAAGAGTCCATATCTCTCAGCCATTCCATCCCGGAAACATTTTTGTAATCTGCAGGTGTCATCGGAATAGTAAAACCCAATTCTTTCCACATCAGGTTGTAATCAGAAAGCATCAGGTTCCACATAAAACGTGCCGCTCCAATATTCTGCTTTAATAAAGACTCCTGTTCTTCTGTTGGATAGCCACGAAAACGGTATGCAATAAATACAGTGTCAGGTTTCGCAATACGTCTGGATGACGACTTTTTATGTGATGTAGATTTTTCTGAAATAACAAAATTCCTGTCTATCACATCATACAGGCTACAGGATGGCGTAGATGTAGCAGCAAGTGTATATAACTTCTTATTCTTCTCACACGTCATGATAAAATCATCATGTTTAGATTTTCGTTTTGCCATACGTTCACCTCATGTATGCATTTTTCTTACATGTATAATATGCCAAATTTTTACTAGATTGTAAAATTTTTGCGAGGCTTTTAGTAAAAAAAGAGAATTCATCTCACCGCCTTAGAGGCGGGAGAATTCTTCTCTAAAATGTGTTAAAAT
>NZ_JAJCGR010000085.1:0-1907 GCF_020553125.1 Blautia sp. MSK20_18 | reverse complement strand
GATCGAGTAGGAGGCGGTGACTAACCGCCGTCCTCTCACACCACCGTGCATACCGCTCGGTACACGGCGGTTTCAATAGTTGACGTGCATGGACTGATAGGCTGTGGCTAAATCATAAAAGCCCCAGTTTATCAGTCTTTCTTTTGTTAGTGCTCGTTTGACCACTCCTGCATTTGCCATTCTCCAATAAGCTTTTCGGCTGTAGGCTCCTTCACAGGCTGCCCATTCTGGCATTCCCAACCCCATCAGCTTCCGTTTTCGTGTCTTTGGCAGTTTCCACTGTTTCCAGATACACATTCGTATCCTTCGATACAGCCACCTGTTCAGCCTTTCGACGTTGTTTTTCATGTCTGCCATACTGTAATAGTTCAGCCATCCTCGCATATATTCTTTTATACGTTCCATGGTCTTTACTATACTTCCGCACCTGCTCCGGGAAGTGAGCTTTCTCAGCTTCTCCTTGGCTTTCTTCCATGACTTTCCATGGACACGGACATAGATTCCTTTTCCGCTCTTCCCGAAACAGAAGCCAAGGTACTTAAAATTTCTTATTGCAAACACACTGACCGTACGACTTTTCTCTCGGTTCACCTTTAGTTTCAGTGTCCCTTCCAGATATTTCGTACTGCTTTCCAACAACCGTTCGGATGCACGTTCGCTCTTCGCTAGCAATACGATATCATCTGCATAGCGAATGCACGGTACTCCTCTTTTGTTGAACTCCTGGTCAAACTCGTTAAGATATACATTGGCTAACAGTGGGGAGAGATTTCCTCCCTGTGGTGATCCTTCTTCCGTCTTAATGACTACACCGTTTTCCATCACTCCACTTCTAAGATACCTCTTTATCATCTGTATTACACGTTCATCCTTTACATCTCTGCGCAGGATATTTACAAGTAACTCATGGTTCAGTGTATCGAAATACTTTGACAGGTCTAGGACTACTGCTTTTGTATATCCCTGTTCTGCATACTCCTCTATCCTCTGAACTGCGTCTTTCGCACTCCGTCCCGGACGATATCCGAAACTTCCATCCGAAAACTTTGGCTCATAAATCGGTATCAGCTGTTGTGACATTGCCTGTTGGATGATACGGTCTATGACAGTCGGAATACCAAGTTTTCGTACTCCTCCGTCTGATTTGGGAATTTCCACTCGTCTCACAGGCGATGGGGTATAATGCCCCTTTCGAATCTGTTCTGTCAGTTCGTGGTTATGTTCCTTTATCCACTGGAACGCCTCTTCAATGGTCATCCCATCTACTCCCGGCGCTCCCTTGTTTGCCTTCACTCTTTTGTAAGCTCTGTTTAGGTTGTCCTTATTCAGTATCTTACCTAAGATATCCGGCTCTGCACTGTCCCTTTCTTTCCATATCCGGTTGAATGAGCGGTGCGCTCTTACATACCCTTTACGTTCCGCGCTATCTCTCTGCAAGCAGCTTTCCTTGTTTTCTGCATCCATCTGCTCATTTCTCCTTTCCGGGTCATACTTGAGACTCCTATTGATTCAGTCCTTCACCTCTCGGCTACTATGACCTCTGCTGACTTCTGTGCGTTCAGCACTGCTTTTGGCAGTGGTTACCTCTTTCGAGGCATGTCGCGCAGACCTCCCCGGGTATCACACGCTTCTTTCTCTCCATCTATCTGCCACATCTATTCCGCATGATTCCGTGTAGTTATTGGGCTTTGACTTGTTGTGCAGCCTTACCCTCATGCAAAACCTTATATGTGATTTCTGTTCGTCAGACCAGAGATTTGCCCGTGGTTAGTTTATTCCCACATCCGGCTTCCTTCAGATTCCACCTCACGATGGACACCCTTGCCTTCGGCTATATCCTTCCCACTACCAGGCGGATTCGGGACTTGCCCCCGTTAGAAACGTGCGCCGCCGGGCGCACACAAAAA
>NZ_JAJCGR010000084.1:0-1935 GCF_020553125.1 Blautia sp. MSK20_18 | reverse complement strand
ATCGAGATAATGCGGATTCTCACGAATACCGCTTACTGTTTCTTTGTGTATGCTTTTGAGTAACCGGAGTTATCTCTACTCACAGATCCTAAGTACACTCCACAGTCGTTAATTCCCGAAATAGCCTTCGGTACATACTTACGTTTGCGGGATCATGCAACTTCGTAAGTCTCTGCATCTCTCAGATTCAGTGCTGCATTGAGATCTCTGTCCTCAATATATCCACATGTGCATCTGTAGATCCTGTCTGAAAGTTTCAGATCTTTTTTAATACAGCTGCAGCAGTGGCAGATCCTGGAAGATGGGTACCATCGGTCAACTACCCTCAGTTCGATTCCATATTCAGCACATTTTGTTTTCAATTTTGTCCGGAATTCATAGAATTTCTGGGACGCAACTGCTTTTGAGAGATGCCGGTTCTTCATCATCCCGGATATGTTCAGATCCTCAATCGTTATATGAGACGGCTTGGTTTTCACTATCTCAGATATTACCTTGTTGATATGATCTGTACGGATATTTTCTATCCGATGATGAAGTTTCTGTACTTTAAGCTTTTGTTTGCATATATTTGCTCTTTGAGTGGACTCTCCTTTCTTTAAGTTCTCATATTTACGGGAAAGCTTTCGCTGTGCCCGTCTTAATTGTTTCTCAAGTTTTCTGATCCGTACTGTTTTATTGATATTTCTGTATACAGTTCCATTTGACACAACTGCAAAGTCTTTCAGCCCCAGATCAATTCCGATCCCATCAGTGAAATTTCCATCTGCTTCCGGAGCAGGTATATCGACAAGTGCAGACACATAATATCTGCCTGCTTTCATGGAAACTGCCCCGCTTCGGATCACATATCCATCCTTAGAGGTCGGAACGTAACCTTTTTCTTTCAGCCTTACCCAGCCAAGTGTTGGGATCTTGATCCTGTGACGTTCACAGAGACAGTCTTTGGGATTATTCTTTACAAAATACATTTTTACATCAGATCTTCCTTTTTTCTTATATCTCGGGAAACTACTCTGATGATGAAAAAATCTTGAAAAAGCGGTACAGGCATTTTCGATTGCATTCTTTACCGATTTGGAACTGACTTCTCTGATCCAGAAATATTCCGGATGCCTTGGAAGGTATTCATTGTTCAGCCATACACTGAACGACTTGCCGCTCATAAATCTTTCACCGGCATCATAACGTTCTTTATTATGAAACAGGTAGAAATTATAAATATATCTGCATGTGCCGATTGTCTTATGTATTTTGATCTTCTGCTCTTCTGTAGGATCGATCTCTGTCTTGAAGCTCTTCAGCAATCTCCTCATCCTTTTCTATCTGTTTTTTATACTTACGAAGTCCATATAATCTACAGGAAAACACATGAAGGATGGAAATAATATCCTGTACAAGTTCTTCCTGTGGTGACAGTTCTTCATTGTTCACCACCAGTATCGTTGTGTGGAATTTCATGCAGAATCTTTCAAACCAGTCGTATCCAAAACGGATAAATCTGTCTTTATGTGTGATCACTATGGTTTTGACCTTCTGCTCCATGACTTCGTCCAGTAATCCATTCCATTTCTTGCGGTTATAATTAAGTCCGCTTCCATAGTCTTCAATGCACTGGTCTACGATCATTCCTCTGGCATTACAGAACTGACGCAGAAATGCTGTCTGATTTTGAAGATCATCCCTTTGGTTTTTGGTAGATACTCTTGCATAAATAACAACTTTTCGTTTATCATGTTCTATATTTATACCTTTAAATTGAAGATACTGGTCATATGTGTAATAACGCCTGTCTGTTGGAGTTCGGTTTGCTTTTAAGATTCCCTCTCTGTCCCATCTCTGAAGCGTTTTTACAGAAACACCTAATAATTCAGCAAAATCTTTTGGTTTATAATTTGTGATATTTGATGTGTCCATAATATACCTCCATAAGTA
>NZ_JAJCGR010000083.1:0-1972 GCF_020553125.1 Blautia sp. MSK20_18 | reverse complement strand
GTAACAAGGTAGCCGTATCGGAAGGTGCGGCTGGATCACCTCCTTTCTAAGGAAAAAGTAGAGTAATTGAAATGTGTTTTACTGTTGAGTTATCAAGGCAACTGAATAATGATATTTCTGGTAGCGATGCGCTTAGGGGACACACCCGTTCCCATCCCGAACACGACGGTTAAGACCTAAGCGGCCGATGGTACTGCACTGGAGACGGTGTGGGAGAGCAGGTGGCTGCCAGATCAAATGGGGATGTAGCTCAGTTGGGAGAGCACCTGCCTTGCAAGCAGGGGGTCGAGAGTTCGAATCTCTTCATCTCCACTGAAATCGAAAGATTTCAAGATGGGCTTATAGCTCAGCTGGTTAGAGCGCACGCCTGATAAGCGTGAGGTCGGTGGTTCGAGTCCACTTAAGCCCACTGGTTTAAATGAACCAGAACCCCGAAAAGTTCATAATCATGAGCAATAGGGCAAAGGTCCACTTAAGCCCACTCGGGTGTTAAGTATTAAAGCCCGATATTGTACCTTGAAAACTGCATACATGAAATTTGATTAAGTTAATCAAATATCCTTAAACGCAAAGTATTAAGAAATTAATGCAAACGCAAAGATAGGAAGACATCGATTTATCTGTTATTGAACAGAGTAATCAAACACATGTCGGAAGATACGAGAGTATCGGAAGACACGAGAATCAAGAGACCGCATCACCTACGCTAGGGTGATGAAGCGAAAGGTCAAGCAATAAGGGCACAGGGCGGATGCCTTGGCACTAAGAGCCGATGAAAGACGTGATAAGCTGCGAAAAGCTTCGGGGAGGAGCAAATATCCCGTGATCCGGAGATGTCTGAATGGGGAAACCCGCATGAGCAGACCTCATGCATCCATACGCCAATCCATAACGTATGGAAGGGAACCCGGGGAACTGAAACATCTAAGTACCCGGAGGAAAAGAAAGAAACATCGATTCCGTAAGTAGCGGCGAGCGAACGCGGAGGAGCCTAAACCGGTGTGCGTGCATGCCGGGGTCATGGACTGCATTTAAGATTCAGCGAAGTTAACAGAACGGTTTTGGGAAAGCCGGCCGGAGAGGGTGAAAGCCCCGTACGTGAAAGCAGAGCTGACTGAGCAGGATCCGGAGTACCACGAGACACGAGGAACCTTGTGGGAAGTAAGGGGGACCACCCCCTAAGGCTAAATACTACTTAGTGACCGATAGCGCATAGTACTGTGAAGGAAAGGTGAAAAGGACCCCGGGAGGGGAGTGAAAGAGAACCTGAAACCCTGTGTCTACAAGCTGTGGAAGTACTTTATATGTACGACCGCGTACTTTTTGTAGAACGGTCCGGCGAGTTACGCTTACTGGCAAGGTTAAGCACTTCAGGTGTGGAGCCGTAGGGAAACCAAGTCTTAATAGGGCCAGAGTCAGTAGGAGTAGACCCGAAACCGGGTGATCTATCCATGTCCAGGTTGAAGCTGCCGTAAGAGGTAGTGGAGGACCGAACCCACATCCGTTGAAAAGGGTGGGGATGAGGTGTGGATAGGGGAGAAATTCCAATCGAACCCGGAGATAGCTGGTTCTCCTCGAAATAGCTTTAGGGCTAGCCTCGGTGTGAGTCTTGCGGAGGTAGAGCACTGAATTTCCTAGGGGGCGTCAAAGCCTACCGAAGAATATCAAACTCCGAATGCCGTGTAGATATCACCGGGAGTCAGACTGCACGAGATAAGTTGGGCGGTCAAAAGGGAAAGAGCCCAGACCTACAGTTAAGGTCCCAAAGTGCGCGTTAAGTGGAAAAGGATGTGGGATTTCGAAGACAACCAGGATGTTGGCTCAGAAGCAGCCATACATTCAAAGAGTGCGTAATAGCTCACTGGTCGAGAGGTCCTGCGCCGAAAATGTCCGGGGCTGAAACGCGCCACCGAAACTAAGGAATCTGAAAAGATTGGTAGAGGAGCATTGCATGCGGGAAGAAGCAGTACCG
>NZ_JAJCGR010000082.1:0-1977 GCF_020553125.1 Blautia sp. MSK20_18 | reverse complement strand
ATTTAGGAAGATAAGCGGGAATCCTCGGTAATTCAATTGCCGAGATGAAAGCGTAAACTGTGCATATCTGCACATTATAAGTAAAATATATTTATTTTTTTACTAAAAAATGCTGTATCCAGCTTTATTAAAAAAGAAAATATGTTCGGCATTTTATTGTGATATTCTTAATACTATGCTATACTATATGTATGAAGGAGAATCTTATACATTACCGCACTTGTGTGTGCAATATTAATTACCATATGGTATGGTCAGTGAAATACTGGCGGAAGATATTGAATGCGGAGATTGAAGCATATCTTCAGGAGCTGGTGCAGGAGATCGCAGCGGATAAAGGTTTTACCGTCCATTTGTTTGAATGCGGGGAAGGAGACCATGTGCACTGTTTTGTGTCTGCTCCTCCCAAATTATCCATAACTGCGATCGTGAAATATCTGAAAGGGATCACCGGCAGGAAATTATTCGAACGTTTTCCGGAAATAAGAGAACAGCTTTGGAAAGGAGAGCTGTGGAACCATTCCTATTATGTGGAAACGGTCGGGTCTGTGTCGGAAGAAAACATCCGCAGATATATTGAGCATCAGAGTAAAGTTTATTGAGATCATAGAGGTGGGAAATGCTGCTGTCAAAGAAAACATCCATAAAGGTCAGTCAGGAATATGCAAACGTCATCGGACATATGTGTTATGCGGCATCCAAGCTCTGGAATGTCTGTAATTACGAACGTCAGCATTACAAAGAAATGGGAATGGAGAAATACCCGGACTGGTATTATCAGAAAAAATCCCATAGAGAGGATCTGTGGTATAAACAGCTTCCATCTCAGACAGCCCAGGAAGTCTGCAAGCTGCTGGATAAAGCATGGAAATCTTTTTACGCCTTGAAAAGATCCGGAGGGATTGAGAATCCCAGACCACCGCGGTTTAAACAGGAAAGTATCCCCATTACCTATATGCAGATGGGAATTGTACATGAATGGGACACAGAAAAAGTCCGTCTGTCCCTTCCAAAAGCATTAAAAAGATATATGGAAGAAACGTATCAGATCCATGAGAACTTTCTTTATCTTGAAAATAAGATTTTCAGGGGCATGGATCAGATCAAACAGTTGCGGATCTACCCACCGGAAAAAGGTGAATGTAAAGTTATTGTTGTTTATGAGATTTCAGAGAGGGAAGAACTTTCGCAGAATGGACACTATCTGTCAGTTGATCTGGGACTTCATAATCTTATGACATGCTATGATTCCGGGAATGGGAATACATTTATCCTGGGCAGAAGATATCTTGCATTGGAAAGATATTTTCATAAAGAGATTGCAAGGGTGCAGGCACAATGGTATGGACAGCAGTCTGTGAAGGAAATAAAACATCCAGTCACATCAAAACATATTCGCAGATTATATCAGAAAAAGCAGAACTCGGTAACGGATTATCTGCACAAGATCACAAGATACTTTGCAAAATACTGCCGTGAACAGGGAATTACCTGTGTTGTGGCAGGGGATATCCGGAATATCCGGAAAGGAAAAGACCTGGGACACAGAACAAACCAGAAGTTCCACAATCTGCCGTATAACAGGCTCTATAGCATGATGGAATATAAGCTTAAGATGTACGGGATCCGTTTTGTAAGACAGGAAGAAAGCTATACCAGCCAGTGCAGTCCGCTGTCACCAGAGGTGGAAAAAAGATATGCACAGCCATGCAACCGAAAACAAAGGGGACTGTACAGGGACAGAAACCGGAAGTATAACGCAGATGCTGTAGGTGCATATAACATCCTGAGAAAATATCTCTCCGTATCCGGAGAGAAAAAGGAACTGTCCGTAACCGGACTAAAAACGCCAGAAATAATAAAAGTAGCTGTATAGCTCTAAAGAGCAAACAGTAGTGGTGTCATGGACGCACCCTGAAAAGGCGGTATCCCGCCTTAATTCAGATGCTCTGGTAACTCAGTTGCCGAGTAGTTCAC
>NZ_JAJCGR010000081.1:0-1959 GCF_020553125.1 Blautia sp. MSK20_18 | reverse complement strand
TAACCTGGAGAACGCAAAGAAAATACTTTCAGGAATTTAACATAATATATAGCAAGAAGTCTCCTTCCTTTACAGATGTGCAATGAATTGTAAAAGTACTGTACGAACGCTGTAAAAGCAAAAAAGAACACTTGGTTGGTGATGCAGTTCATGGTATAATAGTATCAGTTGATAACATAAATGATAAAAAAGCTAATTTTGTTAAAAAAGGATCACAATGTACATTTAGAATATCAGATTTACCGCCTTTTGATCATGTGGTTGTAATGTTCCGTGCATAGCCCAGAATGGAACTAAGTAAATTTATCAATGTCTGTCCCTTTTTCAAAATCTGAGATTTAATTGGCAGAAGTATATCACATGATAATGTTTATGGTATGAAAAAAAGCTTTCGTTGTAGCCTATGGTTCTGCATGGAAAGTTATTGGATAAAAGATACTGATTAATACTTGGTAAAATGAGGGAGCTCACAAATGAAAAAAATTACAATTGCCTTAATTATGGTTATATCATTAATAGCACCAATTCAGACAATGGCGGAAAGTGTTACCCAGAACGGTACAATAATAGAGCCTTTGGAACAGAATATTGAACAGATCATCGATGAAATCACTTCTGAACCGCGTCCAATAAATTCTGATGCAATACAGAATGTAAAAGAATATATTAGTGAATATTTTGGCAATCTGGGATATGACAATATAGAATACCAGAAATTCGAATATAACGATGAAAACAATGAGAATGCAATAAGGCATTCCTCGCAGGCGGATGTGTTTCTGGCATCAACAGCCGAGGATGCAATTGTTGACGGCATTGGTGAAAATATCATTGTGACAAAAAACTCATCCATTGATACTACAAAAAATCTGATCATAAGTGCCCATTATGACAGTGCAGAAGATTCGGTGGGCGCCAATGATAACGGTTCCGGAGTGGCAGCAGTGCTTGAACTGGCAAGGATTTTAAAAGATACAGAGATACCGTATAATATAAAATTCATCCTGTTCTCGGGCGAAGAGAAATATATGCTGGGTTCAAGATGGTATGTTGGTAAGCTGACGGAGGACGAGCGGAAACAGATTATCGGAGTAATAAATATTGATACTATTGCAGAAAAAAGTGATCTGGGTTATATGGCGATGATCGAAGGAAACAAAAGACCAGACAATGCGGAATATGATGATGAGGGATTGAAAAAACTGGCAGAATTAAATAAAAACAGTATGTCAGAACTATTTACACCCAGTGACAGATTTTTCCTGACAATGGCAACCAACAGTGACCATTATCCGTTTGCATTAGTGAATATCCCGGCAGTATCTATTGTCCAGGACTGGCAAGATGGTTTGAACGTGAATGATAGTTCTGATGTAAAAGAAAATATGGATATACAGAGAATTGTGGAAGTGATTGATCAGGTTATGGAAGTACTTCCAACGATCAATTAAATTTATATCAAAAATCTCCCACTAATGGTAGTGCCAGATAAAAAACATTGCAGAAGTCAGTAATATTAATGTTTTTCATGGTGCTAGTACGGTACGAAGCCGAAATAATCAAATACTGACAGAGACTAGGAGGTGGAATAATGAAAAAATGGATCGTGATGCTGGCGATACTTGTTATGTTCTGTCTGGCGGGATGCGGGGAAAAGCCGATGACAGCAGTGTATTTTCATACAGATGATAACAGCTGGTATTTTGCGGATCTGGACACGGACACGATTTTCTCCGGAACGATACCGGATAAGCTTACGGATGAGAATGGAAAGAAGCTGACAGAGGAAGATATGACAGACGGAGATGTTTACCTGATCTATGGAGATGGTATCATGCTGGAAAGCTTCCCGGGACAGTATCCGGGAATCACAAAGATGGTACGGAAAGAACAGGGCAATCAGGAAAAGGCCGATCATTACCGGAAGGAGCTGCTTTCCATGATGCGTCCGGTGATGAT
>NZ_JAJCGR010000080.1:0-2546 GCF_020553125.1 Blautia sp. MSK20_18 | reverse complement strand
GTAAGCGTCCAATAAGAGGGTGTATCGAAATTTCTGGCTGTTGCATGTAAACTATTGATTAGAGTTTTGGGAGTTGACTCTAAAAACTCTAAATCTAATCTAAGGAGCAGGCTTATGAATCTTTCTTCTTTGACTCCAGACAAACAGGTGAAACTTCAATACTGGCTGGATGTAATACGGCAATGCAGGGCCTCAGGACTGACAAATCAGATCTGGTGTGAACAACACGATATCTCTTTGAAAAGTTATTATTACTGGCTTTCCAAAATTCGAAAGCTTGCCCTGGAAGAAGTGCCCCGTAAGAAAAACGGCATCCACATGTGTACAGACCAACAGTCAACTGCTTTAACGGAATCCCCGGCTGAGTTTGCGGAGCTTTCACTTCCGGACAGAAACATTTCCCGTTCCACTCCTGCAGCCATACTTCATATCGGATCCATAACAGTGGAACTTTATGAAGGCACATCTGCCCAGATGCTGGAAAACATTCTGAAAGCCGTGCAGTCATGTTAGGAGATCTTTCCCATGTGGAGAAAATCTATATCCGATGCGGCTACACCGATATGAGGAAGCAGCTCAATGGCTTGCTGGATATCATCCAGTACAACTTCAAACTGGATCCTTACAGCAATTCCTTATTCCTGTTCTGTGGAAAGAGGGCTGACCGGATCAAAGCAGTCCATTACGAGGAAGACGGTTTCTGCCTTTTATACAAACGGTACGAAAACGGACGTCTCCAATGGCCGCGGACCGGCGAAGAAGCAAAACAGATTTCTGATCAGCAGCTGCGCTGGCTTCTGGAAGGTTTGAACCCGGAGCAGCCAAAGGCGGTTCAGAAATGGCTCCCGCATAAGTCTGAAAATACTGAAAATCCTTAGAAATGCTGGGAAATCTGACGATTCTATGTTATAATAATCCTATCGAAACGAAAGGGTTTTCAGGTTATGTCAGCTACGGAACAGGAGTATAAAAATCATATCAAAGAACTGGAACAGCAGGTCCGGCTCCTGAAAGAGCAGGTTGATTTCCTGACCCGTAAACTTTATGGAACAAAATCCGAGAAGACATCTACTCTCGAAATCGAGGGGCAGATGTCTCTTTTTAATGAAATCGAAACCTGTGCGGATCCTGATGCACACGAACTGGAGCTTGTTGAGATAGAGAAGCACCTACGTAAAAGGAAGTACACCGGTCAGCGGGAAGAACTGGTAAAAAATCTCCCTCACAGCAAAGTACTCCATACCATAGATGAAAGGGAACAGATATGCGATAACTGCGGGAGTACGATGGTGAAAGTAGGGGAAGAATTCGTCCGCACAGAAGTACAGTTTATCCCTGCAAAACTCAAGGTGATTGACCATTACCGGGAAACGTATGAATGCAGGTCATGCCGGAAAAACGGAACTCTTTATATGGAGAAGGCTCCGGTGCCATATCCTCCCGTCCTGCATTCTCTGGCATCTGCATCTACCATCACCTGGCTCATCCACCAGAAGTTTGAATTAAGCATCCCGCTGTACAGACAGGAAAAAGAATGGGAGGCTTTGGGATTACGTTTAAGCAGAGCGACTATGTCAAACTGGCTTCTGGTTGTCTATCGGGACTGGCTTATACACATCGTCCACCGTCTGAAGCTGGAACTTCTGAAACAGAGATACCTTCATATCGATGAAACACATGTACAGGTGCTGAAAGAACCGGGACGGAAAAATACGTCCGATTCCTATATGTGGGTTTACTGCAGCATCAGAGATGCCGTAAATCCCATCCGCTACTTCGAGTACCAGCCGGGACGAAGCGGGAAATATCCGGAAGCGTTTCTGAGGGAATATGAAGGTTATATCCATACAGACGCTTACTCCGGATACAATGCAGTTTCAGGAGTAAAAAGATGTCTTTGCTATACGCATCTGCGCCGGGCTTTCGTGGATGCGCTCCCAAAAGACATCCATAATTCGGAAGCATCAAAAGCAGCGGAAGCAATCCTCCGTCTGAATCAACTCTTTAACATAGAGTCAGAGTTGGAGGCGCTCCCTCCTGATCAGAAGAAAAAAGAACGTCTTATCCGCGAGAAACCGCTTCTCGAGGCTTTTTGGTCATGGGCAGAAAAAAGTGCCATCGGAGAGCTGCCGAAATCCAAACTTTCAAAAGCTTTTCATTACGCCTTAAATAACCGCGAAGGTTTTTGGAATTATCTGGAAGACGGGAATTGTTCCATCAGTAATTCGCTTGCGGAAAACTGTATCCGTCCCTTTGTGATCGGCAGAAAGAACTGGCTGTTCTCCGGCAGTCCGAAAGGGGCGGAAGCCAGTGCAGGAATCTATACACTGGTAGAGACAGCGAAAGCGAATGGGCTTGCCCCGATGAAATATATAAAATATATCCTGTCCGACATGCCGGGGAGTGCTTTTCTTGAACATCCTGAATATCTGGATGATTATTTGCCTTGGAATCCTCTTGTAAAAGAATTCTGTCGATAACCGTTGACCTTTTAGTATAAAAGGCTGACGGTTATTTTTCTATACACTGTTTTATTTGACGCTTAC
>NZ_JAJCGR010000079.1:0-2756 GCF_020553125.1 Blautia sp. MSK20_18 | reverse complement strand
GCCTATAGTGATAGGTAAGGTTTTGATATTATCTCCACCTTTTCCCCCACTTCACACCGGACATGCGACTTTCACCGCATCCGGCGCTCCATCGATTGTCTTCACGAGACATTTAATCAGTCACCAAATTTAAGTTTTATATTATTGCTGACAGGTTCGCCTGCTCTCGCAGACTATTGATTTTCACGAGCATCTTTTTTGTGATATTGAGTGTTTTTATCAGGTCTTTTATTACTGCTTGGGGCAGTTCTTGTAACAGAATCAGATATTTTTTGTGAATCAGAACCATGTTTTTATATCTTTCAAATCCACCAAGTGCTCTTGGTACTTTGAGCCATACAGCTACATGTTCCGCATCTGCGAATTCTTCTCCACTGATTGCACATTTTCCCTTTTGAGCAGAAAATAAAGATATTTTACTGTCATGGTATTCTGTGCTATGACCAACGGATATTTTTTCTCTCAGTCCTTTCAGAACATACTGATTAAGGTTAAGTTCTGTATGAATCGGAGCACGACCTTCTTTTGTATAACTACAAACGATTGATCGCTTCGCCATCGGTATTTTATTTTTGATGAATGCAATCGGATAGATCATCTGGTCAATTCCTGAAACATATCGAATCATTTTTGACTGTCCGAATCTTTCCTTTTCTGCTTGGGTGATAGTTCCACCCTCATGTTTTAGCATACTTCCTGTTTCTGTATTTAACCTGTTCGTCAAAACTGTCATTACTCGCCTATGGAGTTCTCTGCAATCAATACTGATACAGGTGGCAAGCTGATAGTAATTCTGTATGCCTAACACCATAGAGTTATATAGCTGAATTTCTGATAAACAACTTTTTTTCTCTCTGGGTTTTGCGATGTTTTTCGCTTGTTCCACTAGCTTTGCTCTTTCAATTTCAACCTTTTTGTCACAGATTGCCGACTGCACCACATATTTATGATGCTTCAGCCTTACCCTTATTTTGAATCCAAGAAACTCTGACCACCGTTTTCTGGTGTTCACAATCCTTGTTTTCTCAGGGGACACCTCTAATTTCAACCTCTCTTCAATCCACGCCGTAACCGCTTCTTTTGTCCTGACTGCGTCCTCTTTCGTTCTACAGAAAATCCTAAAATCATCCGCATACCGAATGATATGCATTTCTTTCATTTCTGTGTTTTTCATAATCCTATAACCATGGCTTTTATCAAAAACTTTAGTTTTTCCGATTATTCTTTCTCGCCCTCTGCTTATAGCAATCGGATTTTCCTCCCATTGACTAGCTATCCACCAATCCAATTCATTTAGAACGATGTTTGCCAGTAGTGGTGAGATAATTCCTCCCTGTGGTGTACCCTTGTTGGGCAGTACCGTTGTATTATCGGGCATTTTAATTGGAGCTGTTAGTATTCGCTTGATAATAAAAATCAGCGTTTTATCATGGATACCCAGCGACCATATCTGTCTGATTAACTTGCTATGATTTACGTTATCGAAAAATCCTTTAATATCAAACTCAATAACATAATGAAGATTCATCATTTGAAGCATGGTGTAGGTTCTGTTAATGGCATGTTCAACGGATCTATTCGGACGAAATCCATAACTATTATTGCAGAACTTTGCTTCGCAGATTGGTTCCATGATCTGCTTGATACATTGCTGTATCAACCTATCCCATATGCATGGGATTCCCAGCGGACGTGTTTTTCCGTTTGGTTTCGGGATATCTTTCCGTCTTACAGGCTTTGGTCTGTAGCCGTGTTCGCTTCCCGTAACAATAAATCTCACTCTTTTTACCACATCATCAGGAGTTTGACTCCCAATATCTGTGATGTTCTTTTTGTCTGTTCCTGCCGTGTAGCTGCCTTTGTTCGCTTTGATGTTTCGGTACGCAAGTAAAATGTTATCCCTGCTCAGTATCAAATCCATAAGATTCTCAAATACTTCACCGTTCTGACTTTTTTGATATAGTTCATCAAAAGTACCTTGCATTCCGTAGTACTCCGCATGACGCAGGTCATCTACACATAATGTTTTACTTTTCTTTGGCATAAGGCATCACCTCCTCTCGAAAGTGACCCTTTTGGTCTTACTCGTAATCCTTATCATTAGACTGAATAATGCCTGTTTATTTCAACCGACTTGTGACCATTCCTCCGAGTTCCTCTTTTTCGCAGAACTCATCATAAGTTCGATCACGGCTTTTCAGCACCAGTTCACCTGCTTATTTTCTTCGTCAGGCTATCCTCTAATGGAATCTGGTGCCTTTCCACGTTCCGATAATCCTATCTGTACATATATCCTTAGATCTCTGCTATAGTCCTGTCAGCTTGGATGTGCCTGTAACACAACATGGTCGTTCGTAGGGCGAATTTCTACTGAACCACACTGACTGCGCTTTAACGCACCCATACATTTCTATATGGTCTTCTTTTAGAACCGTACATTCGCAGTTTTCGTCAGTTTACTCGCCAAAGTAAACATTCTAATCATAGATATTTTATAGATCCTAGACCTATAGGTAGCGCACCCCACCTCTGGGGCGTTTTCGAGAATCTTTTGGCAGATTCCTACGACTACTCTCGGTCGTTGTCACGGAGCTTCTCACCCCAACCATTACAGCTGACGCAAGTCCGTCAAGGATAGACGTTTCAGGGCGTTACCCCATCATTCCACCTATCGGATTACCAGTTCACAGACTGGTTATGATTTAATAAACCAACACTGTGCGCAGACTTTTTACCGCCTGCGAACGTGTCGCACT